>JABFVP010000156.1 GCA_013362725.1 Cupriavidus sp. | reverse complement strand
CACCGCCGTGGTCTTGACGCGGGCCAGCTCGTTGAGCCATTCCGAATAGAGCGTGTACGAGATCGAGCCCGTGCCGTAGTTCAGCGCGCCGGGACGCTTGCGTGCGTCGTCCAGCAGCTCGGCGAGCGTGCGGTAGGGCGAGCCGGCCGGCACGATGATCACGCAGGGCCCGCGCGACAGCAGCGTGATCGGCGCAAAGTCCGTCAAGGGGTCATACGGCAGCTTGCGGAAGGTGGCCGCATTGGTCGACAGCGTGGAATTGCTGCCGATAAAGACGGTGTAGCCGTCGGCCGGCGCGTTCAGCGCGGTCTGCACGCCGATAAAGCCGTTGCCGCCGGGCTTGTTTTCGACCACCACGCCCTGGCCGGTCAGCTCGCCGATCTTCCTGGCGAACATGCGCGCGGTGGTGTCGGTGCCGCTGCCCGAAGGGAAGGGCACGATAAAGCGGATCGGCCGGGCCGGAAAGGCGTCGGCATCGGCCGCGCGCGCTGCCGGCGGCGTCGCTGCGCCCAGCAGCGCCAGCGCGGCCGGAAAAAGTCCGAGGAAGCGGCGGAGGGAACGGAAAGCCTGTTGCATGGTGGTCTCCTGACGGTGGAATGCCCGGCGTGTTTCCGCCGGTGCAAGGGATCGATGCGGGCCTAGCGGCGCAGGCCCAGCAGGTCGCGCGCAATGACCCAGCGGTGCACTTCGCTGGGGCCTTCGTAGATGCGCATCAGCCGGGTCTCGTTGGCCATCTGCTGCAGCGGCAGTTCCTTGGTCATGCCCATCGCGCCGAAGGTCTGCATGGCCTGGTCGATCACGTCCCAGGCCATTTCGGTGGCAAAGACCTTGATCATCGACACCTGCGTGCGGGCTTCTTCCCCGGCGTCGATGCGGGTGGCGGCTTCGTAGGTCATCAGCCGGCAGGCGTGGATGCGCGTGGCGGCGTCGGCCACCCACCACTGGATCGCCTGGCGCTGCGCCAGCGGCGCGCCGAAGGTCTGGCGCTGCGGCGCGTATTCGCAGATCATGTCGAGCGCGCGCTGGGCACGGCCGATGCACCACGCCGCCATCTGCACGCGCCGCGTCGACAACCGCGCCTGCATCGGCGCGAAGCCCTGTCCCTCGGCGCCGAGCAGTTGCGTGGCGGGGATGCGGCAGTCTTCCAGCACCACTTCATAGGTCGAGGCGCCGCCGATCATCGGGATGCGCCGCTCGACCCGCAGGCCCGGCGTGCCGCGCTCGACGATAAAGGCCGAGATGCCGCCGCGCGCGCCACGGCCCTTGTCGGTCACGGCCATGACGATGGTCCAGTCGGCGCGCGCCGCGCGGCTGATCCAGATCTTGCGCCCGTTCAGCACCCAGTGGTCGCCGTCGCGTTCGGCGCGCGTGGCCATCATGGCCGGATCGCCGCCGGCGCCCGGTTCCGAGATGGCGATGGCCGACACGGTCTCGCCGCGCGCATACGGGGCCAGGTAGCGCTCGCGCTGGGCCTCGCTCGCGGTCAGCATCAGCATGCGCAGGTTGGGAGAATCCGGCGGCAGGTCATAGGGGGTGATGGTCTTGCCCAGTTCTTCGTTGACCCCCACCATCGCCACCGCCGGCAGGTCCGAGCCGCCCAGCTCGGCCGGGGCGTCGAGGCCCCACAGGCCCAGCTCGCGCGACATCGCGTCCAGGCGCGCCTGCTCTTCGGCCAGCAGCGCCATCTGGCCGCCGGCGGCTTCGCGCGCCAGCACCGTCGGTTCCAGCGGGATCAGCTGCTCGCGCACGAAACGCGCGACCAGGTCCTTGAGCATCCGGTGTTCCTCTTCCAGTTCAAAGTTCATGGCTGTCTCCTCCTGATTCGTTACGACTGTCGCGCATCCTGCGCGATGCCCAGTTCGCGCAGGACCTCGTTGGTATGTTCCCCCAGCGCCGGCGCATGGCGGCGCAGCGACAGCGGCGTGGCCGAGAAGCGCGCCGCCGGGCGCAGTTCGCGCAAGGGGCCCTCGGTCGGGTGCCGGGTTTGCTGGAACAGGCCGACCGCGCGCAGGTGCGGGTGGTCGACCAGCGCATCGAGGCCGTAGATGGGCGTGGCGGGAATGTCGAGCGACTCGAACAGCTGCATCCATTCGCCGGTGCTGCGCGCCGGCGTCAGTTCCGCCAGATGGCCGTACAGCGCGCGGATATTGGCATTGCGCTGCGCGCGGTCGGCCACGTCGTAGCGTTCGGCCAGGTCGTCGCGGCCCACCGCGCGGAAGAAGGCCTGCCAGTGGCGCTCGGTGTAGGGCAGCGCGCAGATCCAGCCGTCGCGGGTCGGCGCGGGGCGCCGCCCGCCTTGGAGCAGGCGGGCATAGCCGGCGCCGGCCGGTGGCGGCTCGAAGGTCAGGCCGCCCAGATGCTCGGTCATCACGAACGCGGTCATGGTTTCGAGCATCGGCACCTCGACCATCTGGCCCACGCCGTGGCGCTCGCGGTACAGCAGCGCGGCCAGCACGGCGTTGGCCAGCGCCAGCCCGGTGGTCTTGTCGGCGAGCAGGCTGGGCACATATTCCGGACGCTCGCCCGCGGCCGAGCCCAGCGCGACCAGGCCGCAGCCGGCCTGGATGATGTCGTCGAATGCCGGCTTGTCGGCGTGCGGGCCGTCCTGGCCGAAGCCGGTGGCCATGCAGTAGACGATGCGCGGGTTGATGCGCGTCACCTCGGCATAGCCGAAGCCCAGCCGCTCGATCGCGGCGACGCGCATGTTGTGCACCAGCACGTCGGCGCCGGCAATCAGGCCGCGCAGCGCCGCCGCGCCCTCGGCGCTCTTCAGGTCGAGCACGACCGAGCGCTTGTTGCGGTTCAGCGCCAGGTAGATCGAGCTCATGCCGGCGTGCTGCGACACGCCATTGGCGCGCATCAGGTCGCCTTCGGGGCCTTCGACCTTGATCACGTCGGCGCCGAAGTCGGCCAGCACCTGCGTCGCCAGCGGGCCGAGCACGACCGCGGTCAGGTCGAGCACGCGGATGCCGTCGAGCGGGCCGGCCGGCGCCGCGCGGCGCTTGTCTGCGTGGTTGTCTGCTTCGCTCATCGATCCCCCTTCAACGGCGCTGGAACACGGGGGCGCGGCGCGCGGCCATGGCGGCGACGCCCTCGCGGAAATCCTCGCTGACAAACTGTCCGCGCTGGATCGCCAGCTCGCGCTGGTTGATCTCGGCAATGCGGTCGGCCAGGCCGTCGCGCAGCGTGGCGCGCGTGGTTTCCACCGCGAGCGGCGCCGAGGCGGCGATCTCCTGCGCCAGCGCCATGGCACGGGCATCGACCTCGTCCCGGGCGACCAGCTCGTCGGCCAGTCCGATGCTGACTGCCTCGGTTCCGGTGATGCGCCGGCCGGTGTAGAACAGCAGCGCTGCCTGCTGCCCGCCCACCAGTCGCGGCAGCGTCAGGCTCAGGCCGAAACCCGGGTGGAAGCCGAGCCGGTTGAAGTTGGCGCTGAAGCGCGCCTCGGCGCAGGTCACGCGGAAATCCGCCACCAGCGCCAGCCCCAGCCCGGCGCCGATGGCAGCGCCCGCCACCGCGGCGACGATGGGCTTGCGGTTGCGGTACAGCTTCATCGCATGCGCGTAGAAGGCAGCAGGGTCGCTTGCGACTTCGCCCTGGCCGGCGCCGCTGAAATCGGCGCCGGCGCAGAACGCGCCGACACCCGAGGCCAGCACGATGGCGCGGCAGTGGTGGTCGCCGTCAAGCGCCAGCAGGGTATCGGACAGGCGCCGCATCACCTCGGCATCGACGAAGTTGTGCGGCGGGCGGGACAGCACCACGCGGGCGACGTGGCCGTCGCGGGTGACATGGATTTCGGCAGCGGATGACATGCGGGGGTGGCTCCTGTGGGGTCGGCCGGCTCGGGGCCGCGTGCCCACAGTATTCGCGCGGTGCCGCCGCGCCGCTATACTCGAATTTCACTTCCCGAAATTGATACCGATGCCTGACGCCATCCCGCCGCAGGGCTCCACGCGCAGCATGACCCATCGGACCGGCCGCTTTACCCGGGACACCGCGGGCAGCCAGTCGCTGGAGCGCGGGCTGGTGCTGCTGCGCGCCTTCCGTGTCGGCACCACCAGCCTGACCAATGCGGAACTGGCCGCGCGCACCGGCCTGCCGCGCCCGACCGTGAGCCGGCTGACGCGCTCGCTGGTCGATGCCGGCTTCCTGCGCTACGACGTCAACGAGCGCGCCTACCGGCTGGCGCCGGTGGTGCTGAGCCTGGCGGATGCGTTCCACCAGTCCAGCCGCGCGCCGGAGATCGCGCTGCCGCTGATGCGCAAGGTGGCCGAGGCCGGCAAGGTCAACGTGGGCCTGGCGGTGGGGGACCAGCTGGAGATGGTGTACCTGGCGTCGATCCGGCACAGCCGCGACAGCGTGTCGCGCACGCGCCGCGTGGTGCCGGGCTCGCGCGTGCCGATGGAGCTGACGGCGATCGGCCTGTCATGGCTGGCGGCGCAGCCGGAGGAGGTGCGCAGGGACCTGCTGGCCGGCATCGCCGCCCGCCAGGGAGCGGCCTGGCCCGGCATGCGCGCGCGCGTGCTGCGCGGCATCGCGCAGGCGCAGCGGCACGGCCATTGCACCGCGGCCTACCAGCCGGGGCATCTGCTGGCGGTGGGCGCGGCGTTCTCGGGCCCGGACCAGCAGCTGTACGGGCTCAACATCAGCTACCCGTTCAACAAGGCCGAACGCCGCCGCGACCACGCGCGCCATGCCGCGCAACTGGAGCGGCTGGTG
>JABFVP010000227.1 GCA_013362725.1 Cupriavidus sp. | reverse complement strand
CCTGGACATCGATGCGCGCGAGGTCCGGGTGGTCGCAAGGCTGGCAGCGGGAGCCGCCGTGGTCGAAGCCGACCGCGTCCAGCTGCAGCAGGTGGTGCTGAACCTGATCACCAACGCGCTCGACGCCATGGCGCAGACCCCGCCCGCGCAGCGCGAACTGATCGTGACCTCGTACCGCGAGCAGGACAATGTCGTCGTCAGCGTGCAGGACCACGGCGCGGGCATCCCCGCCGACGTGCTGGGCCAGGTGTTCGAGCCGTTCTTCACCACCAAGGAAGACGGCATGGGCATGGGCCTGGCTATCTGCCGCTCCATCATCGAGGCGCACGGCGGCACGCTGGAAGTGCGCAACCGGCGCAGCGGCGGCAGCGAATTCATGTTCCGGCTGCCGGTATGCGAGATGTTGCCGGCGGCGGCGGAACCCTGAAAGAGCCACCGCCGCGGCGTTGCGGGGCGGTGGTTCGCACGCGCCCCGCAGGCTTGCATCACCCGCAGTTCCCGTCCGCCACGCACAGCCCGTGCACCACCATCTCGCCCATGAAATCCATCGAGGCCTGGTCGGAGATGGCTTCGCGCAGCGCGTCCAGCGCGGCATCGTGGGCGTCGCCGGCATTGCCGGCCTGCAGCGGGGTGTCGTGCCAGCGCCGCGGGATCGCGGCAGGATCGACATCGACTCCGGCCCCCGCGGCCAGCGCCGCCAGCACGGCGCTCTCCGCTTCGGCCAGCGCTTCGGCTGACAGGCCCTTGGTGCTTGCCGAGCCGAAGCCGTCGAAAGCCTGGGCCGGCGGGCCGCCCGTCAGCTTCCACAGCGCCAGCTCGGTCAGCGGCGTGCAGTTGACGGTGCGCCCGCCCAGCACCAGGCCGTGCAGGCGTTGCCGGTTCGGTTCGCCCTGCGCGATCCCGCCCTCGCAGCGGACCATCAGCGCGCCGTCCGGCACGCCGGACAGGCGGAACGCGCCGCTGGCATCGGCCGTGGCGTGGCGCACCTGCCCCTGCGGGTCGCGCACCTGAACGGTGGCGCCGGCCAGCGCCGCGCCGACGGCCGCGGTGCCGCTTACGTCCTGCGCAGGCTCATCCCCGCATGCCGCGACGGCCGCGACCCCGCATGCGAGCACGAGGTGGCGCCAGTGTCGAAGTTGCTTGCCCATGGTATCGGTGCTCACGGAGCCAGGTTGGCCAGCTCGCGGCGCGAGCGGTTGAACAGGCCACGCGCCAGCGGCGTCGGGCGGAAGTCGACATCGAGCGGCGAGATGGTGATGTACTTCGCCAGGAAGGCCGGCGTCTCGGCGGTCTTCGCCAGCGCGGCCAGCTCGGGCTCCGCCGCGCCCACGTCGATCGAGACGGTGTTGTCGGGGTTGCGCTTGTAGGCCGTGGTAAAGGAATCCACGGTGCCGGGCACGGTCAGGCGCACGCCGGCCGGGGTGCCGCCGACCGGAGAGTTGATGCTGAGCGGGTGCGCCACGGGCAGCAGCGGCTGGCCGGCGCCGCGGGTGGACTCCAGGGTGGCGATCACGCGCGCCAGGAAGGCGCCGGCCTTCGGGAACGCGGCGATGGTGCCGGGAAAGCCCGTGCGGGCCTCGGCAAAGTCCACGCCCACGCTCAGCGCGATGGCGGGCACGCCGCGGCGCGCGGCGAACAGCACGTTCATGACCGTGCCCGAGTGCGGGATCGAATCCGACAGGTTCTCGCCGAAGTTGGCGCCCGACACCACGAGGTCGGGGGTCAGGCCGCTTTCCGGCGCTACGATCTTCAGGCCGACGGCGGTGGCGTCGACCGGCGAGCCGGTGCCGATGTAGTCCGGGTTGGTGCTGTTGAGCGCGCTGCCCGCGACAAAGGTGGACTTGACCCGGTGCACGCAGAAGGTATCGGCGCTGCCGGCGAGCGGGTCCACCACCAGCCGGGTGCGGCCGTCGGGCACGGCATAAGCCGCGCCCGAGCCGCTCTGGTTAGTGGCGGGGCCGACCGTGACGACGCGGTGGCCGGCGTCCTGCAGGGCCTTGCGCACCGCGGCGATGCCGGGCGCGGCGCAGCCGTCGTCATTGGTCAGCAGGATATTGAGGGCGTGGGCCGGGCTGGCCGCGGCGGCCAGCGCCGTGGCAGCAAAGGCGAAGCCGGCAAGCCGCGGGCGGGCACGAAGTGTGGGCATGGGTCCGTGTCTCCTCTTTCTTTGTTGGTGATGAAAGCAGTGTCCGGCGCGCCGGGCGGCCGGATCGAAAGCGTCCTTATGCGACGGGCAGGCCGCGCGCACGCGCCAGCGTGATCGCGGTGTCCTCGATCATGTCTTCCTGGCCGCCCACCAGCCGCTGCCGGCCCAGTTCCACCAGGATCTCGCGCGCGGGGATGCGGTACTTGGCCTCGGCGCGCTTGGCGAACAGCAGGAACGACGAATACACGCCGGCATAGCCCAGCGTGAGCGCGTCGCGGTCGATGCGGATGGGGTGATCCATGATCGGCACCACCAGGTCCTCGGCGACATCTGCGATGCGGAATACGTCGACGCCGGTTTCGATGCCCATGCGCTCGCACACGGCCACCAGCACTTCCATCGGGGTATTGCCGGCACCGGCGCCCAGGCCTGCCGCGGCGGCATCGATGCGGGTCGCGCCGCACGCGATCGCGGCGAGCGAATTGGCCACGCCCATGGCCAGGTTGTGGTGGCCGTGGAAGCCCAGCTCGGTCTCGGGGCGCAGCGCCTGCCGCACTGCGGTCAGCTTCTCGGTAACGTCGTGCGGCAGCATGTGGCCGGCGGAATCGGTGATGTACAGGCAGTTGGCGCCGTAGCTTTCCATCAGCAGCGCCTGCTGCACCAGCGTGTGCACCGGCGCCATGTGCGCCATCATCAGGAAGCCGACGGTATCCATGCCGAGCTTGCGCGCCATGCCGATATGCTGTTCCGAGACATCGGCCTCGGTGCAGTGCGTGGCCACGCGGATGGTCTGCACGCCGATCTCGTGCGCCATGCGCAGATGGTCGACGGTGCCGATGCCGGGCAGCAGCAGCGCCGACACGCGCGCCTGCTTCAGCTCGCCCAGCACCGCGCGCAGGTAGTCCTCGTCGCTGTGCGCGGGAAAGCCGTAGTTGACCGAGGCGCCGCCCAGGCCATCGCCGTGGGTGACTTCGATCAGCGGCACGCCGGCGGCATCGAGCCCGCGGGCGATGCTCTTCATCTGCTCCAGCGAAATCTGGTGGCGCTTCGGGTGCATGCCGTCGCGCAGGGTCATGTCGTGCAGGGTGATGCGTTGGGCCATGGCCGGGCTCCTTATACGGTAGCGGTTGCGGGGCTGCCGGCGCGCATGGCGGCGGCGATGCATTCGGCGGTGCGGGCCGCCGAGGCGGTCATGATGTCGAGGTTGCCGGCGTACTTCGGCAGGTAGTCCCCCAGGCCTTCGACCTCCAGGAAGATCGAGACGCGCTTGCCGTCGAACACCGGGCCGTTCTTCAGCGTGTAGCCGGGCACGTACTTGCGCACCTCGGCAATCATGTCGTGCACCGACGCGGTAATCGCGGCCACGTCGGGCGCATCCTCGGTCAGGCAGTGGATGGTGTCGCGCATGATCAGCGGCGGCTCGGCCGGGTTGATCACGATGATCGCCTTGCCCTGGCGCGCGCCGCCGACGGCCTCGATCGCGCCCGCGGTGGTGCGCGTGAACTCGTCGATATTGCGGCGCGTGCCGGGCCCGACCGAGCGCGAAGACACCGTCGCCACGATCTCGCCATACGACACCGGCTGCACGCGCGATACCGCATACACCATCGGGATGGTGGCCTGCCCGCCGCAGGTGACCATGTTGACGTTCATCTCGTTGCTGCCGATATGGGCCTCGAGGTTGACCGGCGGCACGCAGAACGGCCCGATCGCCGCCGGCGTCAGGTCGATCACGCGCACGCCGCGCGCGGTCAGCCTGGCCGAGTGCTCGGCGTGGACGTAGGCCGAGGTGGCATCGAAGGCGATGCGGATATCGTCGGCCTCCAGGTGCGGCAGCAGGCCGTCGATGCCGTCGCTGGTAGTCTTCAGCCCCAGCTCGCGCGCACGCGCCAGGCCTTCGGAGGCCGGCTCCACGCCGACCATCCAGACCGGTTCCAGGATGTCGCTGCGGCGCAGCTTGTAGAGCAGGTCGGTGCCGATATTGCCGGGACCGATCAGGGCGCATCGGATCTTGTTCATGGTGTTTGGGATCGCAAGGTCAGACAGTCAGGAGAACACGGCGGCGCAGCCGCCGATGCCGGTGATATGCATGGACAGGCGGTCGCCCGCCTGCACGGGAATCAGCGCCGCCAGCGAGCCCGACAGGATGGTCTCGCCGGCGAGCAAGGGAATGCCGTAGCTGCCGAGGGTGTTGGCCAGCCACGCCACCGCGTCGGCGGGGTGGCCCAGCGCGGCGCTGCCCAGGCCGGTGGCGACGCATTCGCCGTTCTTGTCGAGCGTCATCGCGCACGCGGCCAGGTCCACCGCATGCGGGCTCACGCGCTCGTCGCCGAGCACATAGACGCCGCACGAGGCGTTGTCGGCCACCGTATCCTCGATACGGATGCGCCAGTCGCGGATGCGCGAGTCGACGATCTCGAAGCACGCCGCCACCGCCTCGGTGGCGTCGAGCACGTCGTCGCGCGTCACGCCCGGGCCGCGCAGGTCGCGCCGCAGGAAGAAGGCGATCTCGCCCTCGGCGCGCGGCTGGATCAGCGTCGCGGTGGGAATGGGCTGGCCGGCGGCGTAGTGCATGCTCTGCAGCAGGATGCCGAAGTCGGGCTGGTGCA
>JABFVP010000478.1 GCA_013362725.1 Cupriavidus sp. | reverse complement strand
AGCCTGCCCGCGCGCCGGTTCCCGTTTTCCTTGCTGCCCTGTCTGCCCGTGTCCCTGCATGCCGCCGATTCTCCCGATGCCTTCCTGCCGCCCGCGCGCCTGACCCGGCTCGCCTTCGACCGGCGCAGCCGCAGCTTCGGCCAGCTCGACTTCCTGCTGGGCGAGATCGGCCGCCGCATGCAGGAGCGCATGGAGGTGATCCGCCTGGCGCCGCAGCGTGCGCTGGATATCGGCTGCGGCCACGGCCAGGGCCTGGCCGGGCTGCGCGCGCGCTTTCCGGATGCGCAGATCGCCGGCCTGGACATCTCCGGCGCGATGCTGGCCGAGGCCGGCCAGCGCGATCCGCAGCGCCGGCCCGGCTGGATCGGCCGCATGCTGGGCAAGCGGCCGCTGTTCGACCTGGTCCAGGGCGATCTTGCCACACTGCCTTTTGCGCCCGCGAGCTTCGACCTGCTATGGTCCAACCTGGCCCTGCACTGGCACCCGGAGCCGCACCGCGTGTTCCCGGAGTGGCACCGGGTGACGCGCGACGAAGGGCTGGTGCTGTTCTCGCTGTTCGGCCCGGACACGCTGAAGGAACTGCGCGCGGCCTTCGCCGAGGTCGACGACGCGCCCCATACGTTGCGCTTTGTCGACATGCACGACATCGGCGACATGCTGGTGCACGGTGGCTGGTCGACCCCGGTGATGGACATGGAAACCCTGACCGTGACCTACGAGTCGCCCGCGACGCTGCTGCGCGAGGTGCAGGCATTCGGCGGCCTGCGCGTGCCGGCCGGGGCGCCACCGCAGGGCCTGCGCGGCCGCCGCTGGTACCAGGCGCTGACGCAGGCGCTGGAGCGGCGGCGCAACGCCGACGGCGTGATCCCGCTGAGTTTCGAGATCGTCTACGGCCATGCCTGGAAGCTCGCGCCGCGCGGCGCGCAGGTGCGCGACGGCGAAGGCCGTGCGGTGGTGCCGCTGGACCAGATCGGCCGTGCAAAACCGCGTCGCGCAGGTTAAAACTGAGTTAACTTGCGCCGGTGGCGGATTGCCGCAAACATAGTGCCGGCGCGGCGGGCAGGGCGATGGCAGCATACTGGCCCCTGCACAGAATAAGGCGGCGCGCAAGCCTTGCGGTCAAGTCGCGCCCTTGTCCGTGTATGGGAAGCGCCCTATAATGCGCCAGTTTGTCGCAGTGGTCCCCTGGCACAAGAACGTCCTGGTTTGCACGCACTGTGCGGTCCGGACGCCATCGTCCCGGGTGTGCATCCGATGCAGAGTGGTTGGCGATGCAAGACTTGGGTATCGCAATCCAGACGGCAGGTGGTGACTCCGGCGGAAATCTCGACGGACCTTCCTCCTCGCCCCACGACTGGCTGATGAAGCGGAACTGCTCGCTGAGTCCACGCCAGGTCGGCTGGTTTTACCTCTCGATCCTTACGGTTTCGCTTGCCATCGCGTTGTTTTTCGCCTGGCAAGGGTCCTGGCTCGTGCTGCCCTTTGCCAGCATCGAGTTGATCGGGCTGGGCATCGCCCTGCTTGTGTATGCGCGCCATGCGACGGACTATGAGCGCGTCAGCATCACCGACGGCACGCTGGTCGTGGAGACAGCCAGCGCCGGACGGGTGACGCGCCAGGAATTCAATCCGTGCTGGGTGCGGATCGAACTGGGTGAATCGTTCCGCGCGCTGGTGACGCTGCGCTCGGGCAGGCGTGAGGTACAGGTGGGGTGTTACGTGGACCCGTACCGGCGACGCAAGTTCGCGCAGGAGCTCGCAGCGGCCTTGCGCCGCCTCTGAGAGGCGGCCCGGGCGGCGGCGGGGACAGATTTGAATCTGTAAATTGGGTAGATAACAAATGAAAATGTGGAAGAAGGCATCCGCAGTTTGTCTGGCCGGCGCGTCCCTGCTTGCCAGCCAGGCGGCGTCCGCGGTCAGCGACATGCCGGGCGGCCCCGCCGTGCGCCAGCTCAACCTGACCGAGCCGGTTACCAAGATCGCCGAACAGATTCACTGGCTGAACTGGATGATGCTGATCATCTGCACGGTGATCTTCATCGCGGTGTTCAGCGTGATGTTCTATTCCATCTTCACGCACCGCAAGGCCAAGGGCGCCAAGCCCGCCTCCTTCCACGAGAGCATCACGGTCGAGGTGGTGTGGACCATCGTCCCGTTTCTGATCGTGATCGCGATGGCCCTGCCGGCCACCAAGACCGTGGTCGCGATGAAGGACACCACCAACTCCGACGTCACCATCAAGGCCACCGGCTACCAGTGGAAGTGGGGTTATGACTACCTGAAGGGCGAAGGCGAGGGCATCTCCTTCGTGTCGACCCTGACCACCCCGCGCGAGCAGATCAACAACGAGCAGGCCAAGTCGAACACCTACCTGATGGAGGTGGACAACGAGCTGGTGGTGCCAGTCAACAAGAAGATCCGCATCGTCACCACTGCCAACGACGTGATCCACGCCTGGATGATCCCGGCCTTCGGCGTCAAGCAGGACGCGATCCCGGGCTTCGTGCGCGACACCTGGTTCAAGGCCGAGAAGATCGGCGTGTACCGCGGCCAGTGCGCCGAGCTGTGCGGCAAGGAACACGCCTTCATGCCGATCGTGGTGCGCGTGGTCTCCGACGCCGACTACACCAAGTGGGTCGACGGCAAGAAGAAGGAGCTGGCGGCCAAGGCCGACGATCCCAACAAGACCTGGACCCTGGACGAAGCCAAGGTACGCGGCGAGAAGATCTACGCGGCCAACTGCGCGGTCTGCCACCAGCCCAACGGCAAGGGCGGCGGCGCGTTCCCGGCGCTGGACGGCTCCAAGATTGTGAATGGTCCCAAGGCCGGCCAGATGCATATCCTGCTGGAAGGCAAGGGCGGCATGCCGTCGTGGAAGCAGCTGTCGGACACCGAGCTGGCCACGGTCATGACCTATACGCGCAACGCCTGGGGCAACAAGACCGGTGAAGTGATCCAGCCGAGCGAATTCGTGGGCGCCCGCGCGGGCAAGTTCCCCGAAGGCGGCGGCGCGGCCGGCGGCGAAGCGCCGAAGGCCGAGGCCAGGCCGGCCGCGCAGGCTGACAAGCAGGCCAGTCTCGCGGGCAACCGCGTCGCCGGCTGACCCGCTGAAGACAGAACAGGATTAGAGGAGCATTTGCGATGAGTACTGCTACCCCGGACGCACTCGCCCATCCGCACGATCACGCGCATGACGACCACGCGCACGATCACCCGCATGGCTGGCGCCGCTGGCTGTTCGCCACCAACCACAAGGACATCGGCACGCTGTACCTGCTGTTCTCGTTCATCATGCTGCTGTCGGGGGGCGTGCTGGCACTGCTGATCCGCCTGGAGCTGTTCGAGCCGGGCCTGCAGTTCTTCCGCCCCGAGCTGTTCAACCAGTTCACCACCATGCACGGCCTGGTGATGGTGTTCGGCGCGATCATGCCGGCCTTCGTCGGCTTCGCCAACTGGATGATCCCGCTGCAGATCGGCGCCTCCGACATGGCGTTCGCGCGCATGAACAACTTCAGCTTCTGGCTGATGCCGCCGGCCGCGCTGCTGCTGGCCGGCTCGTTCTTCGCACCGGGCGGCGCCACCGCTGCCGGCTGGACCCTGTACGCGCCGCTGTCGGTGCAGATGGGCCCGGGCATGGACATGGCCATCTTCGCCATGCACATCATGGGCGCGTCGTCGATCATGGGTTCGATCAACATCATCGTGACCATCCTCAACATGCGCGCCCCCGGCATGACGCTGATGAAGATGCCGATGTTCTGCTGGACCTGGCTGATCACCGCCTACCTGCTGATCGCGGTGATGCCGGTGCTGGCCGGCGCCATCACCATGGTGCTGACCGACCGCCACTTCGGCACCAGCTTCTTCTCGGCCGCCGGCGGCGGCGACCCGGTGATGTACCAGCATATCTTCTGGTTCTTCGGCCACCCCGAGGTCTACATCATGATCCTGCCTGCGTTCGGGATCATCTCGCACGTGGTACCGGCGTTCGCGCGCAAGCGCCTGTTCGGTTACAGCTCGATGGTGTACGCCACGGCCTCGATCGCCATCCTGTCGTTCATCGTGTGGGCCCACCACATGTTCACGACCGGCATGCCGGTGACCGGCCAGCTGTTCTTCATGTACGCGACCATGCTGATCGCGGTGCCGACCGCGGTGAAGATCTTCAACTGGATCGCCACCATGTGGCGCGGCTCGATGACCTTCGAGACCCCGATGCTGTTCGCGATCGGCTTTATCTTCGTGTTCACCATCGGCGGCTTCACCGGCCTGATGCCGGCCGTGGCGCCGATCGACATCCAGCTGCAGGACACCTACTTCATCGTGGCGCACTTCCACTATGTGCTGGTGGCCGGCTCGCTGTTCGCGCTGTTCGCGGGCTTCTACTACTGGGGTCCGAAGTGGAGCGGCTTCATGTACAACGAAGCGCGCGGCCAGATCCACTTCTGGGGTTCGCTGATCTTCTTCAACGTGACCTTCTTCCCGATGCACTTCCTGGGCCTGGCCGGCATGCCGCGCCGCTATGCCGACTACCCGACCCAGTTCGCCGACTTCAACGCGATCGCGTCGATCGGTGCGCTCGGCTTCGGCCTGATGCAGGTGTATTTCTTCTTCTTCGTGGTGCTGCCGTCGTACCGCGGCGGCCAGCAGGCCGCGGACAAGCCCTGGGATGGCGCCGAGGGCCTGGAGTGGACCGTGCCGTCGCCGGCGCCGTTCCACACCTTTGAAGTTCCCCCGCAGGTCCGCTAAGGCGGCACCC
>JABFVP010000047.1 GCA_013362725.1 Cupriavidus sp. | reverse complement strand
AACCCCGACCTGGGCGCTGACGATATCGCGCCGCTGGTATCGGACTACATTGCCCGCACCGAGGCTGCCGGGGTGCCGGCGGAGCCGCTGATGCGGGTCTGCCTGGGCCGCGTCGCGCTCGACAACCCGCATCTGCTGGAGCTCGATGCCGCGGCCGGCGATGCCGTCGCCGCGGACCAGGCCGCGCGCGTGCTGGCCGAGCACCCTGACCACCCCGAGGCGCGCCGGCTGCGCGCGCCGCTGCGCCATGGCGTTGGCGACCTGCAAGGCGCGCTCGACGACCTCGGCGTCTACCTGCGCCAGGTGCCCGACCCGCAGAGCCAGGTACGTGAGCTGGCCTGGCGCTACCAGCTGGCGCAGCAAGGGGGCGGCAACGGCGGCAACGCCTCCGCCGAGCGCGAGCCGTGGCTGCGCTTCACGCTGACCGACCAGTGCGACGATGGCGCCGGCTACTACCGCGCCGCGATGGCGCTGGGCGAGTTCATCGACGACGTGCCGGCCGCCGAGGTCGCGCTGCGTCCGCTGCTGGTGCAGGCGGGGCGCGCGGGCGTGGCGCGCTTCGACCAGTATTTCGCCACCGGTCAGGGCGATGCCGCCGGCCATGGCGGCAATGCCGACCCCCATGTCTATTCGCTGCTGTGCCGGCTGCTGGCGCGCAGCCTGCCGGCCGACGCCGCCCATGCCGACGAACGCATCGCGCTGCACCGCCAGGGCATGGCCGCGAGCGAGTTCATCGAGCATTGGATCGACCTGCTCGATTGCCACGCCGACGCTGGCCGGCACCAGCAGGTGGCGGAACTGGCGGGCGAGGTGCTCAACCGCTATCCGCTCGAGCGCAACCCGGCCGAGGTGACCTGGGCCTTCAGCCGCATGATCGCCGCCTGGAAGGCGCTCGGCGGCGCCGAGCCGACCGAGGCCGCGCGCGCCGCGATGGCGCACATGGATGCGCGCCTGGACGCACTGCCGGTGGAAGCCCGCAGCGAGGCCGCGCACCCGATGGCGCATGCGCGCGCCTACTATGCCGCGCTGCTGCAGGCGCGCATGGCCGGCATGGACGAGCACGACCGCACCGATGCGCTGGCCGAGATCGAGACGCAGCAGCGGCGCGCGCTGCTGGTCGAGGATGCGTGGCTGTACAACCGTTTCGGCCAGGTCTGGCGCGACCTGGGCGAGCCCGAGCGCGCGCTGCCGCTGTTCGAGCAGGCGGTGGCGCTGACCGAGGGCGATCCGCAGGACCAGGCCGGCCCCCGCGTGCAGCGCGGCCTGGTGCACAACGCCGCACGCCGCCACGACGCCGCGCTGGCAGATTTCGTCGCGGCCTTCGCCGCGCGTGACGACTGGGACGCCGAGGTGTACCTTCGCGCGGTGCAGTCCGCACTCGGACAGGGCCAGCGTGAAGCCGCGCTCGGCTACTTCGACCAGGCCCGTGCCCGCGGGGCCGCGCAGGGCGCCACGCGCACGCTGTACGGGCAGGTCGAGACGGCATTGAAGGCCACCCGCCCGGTGTGGAAGATGTGGGGCGTCTGAAACGTCTCTTGCGGCACGCGAATCGGCTGAGGTTGTAAGGTATGTAAAAAACGCCATCCGAAGATGGCGTTTTTTACGTGAAGATGACCGAAATATGTTGCGCGTTTGGTGCTGTGTCGGACAATCTCTGACATGGATTGTGAAGTGCTTAAATTACCATGTCGCCATGAATGGATTGAGCCAACTTTTTCCTAGCCTCCCGCTCGCGCCCGGCGGCCTGTTTTGGGTCGGACTTGCCCTGGTCGGCGCCGGCCTGGCGGGCGAGCTGAGCCGGCGCTGGCTACGCTGCCCGCGCATCGTCGGCTACGCCGCGGCGGGGCTGTGCGCCGGCATGCTGGGCCGCGGCATCGTCGACGAGAACATGATCAACCAGACCCGTATCCTGATCGATATGGCGCTGGCGCTGGCCCTGTTCGAACTCGGGCACCGACTTTCACTGACGTGGCTGCGCGCCAACCGCTGGCTGCTGCTGACCAGCGCCTTCGAAAGCCTGCTGACCTGGGGGCTGGTGGCGGCGGTGCTGCAGTGGATCGGCGCCTCGCCTGGCGTGGCCATTCTCGCCGGGGGCATCGCGGTCAGCACCTCGCCCACCATCGTGCTGCAGCTCAAGAACGAGCTGCGCGCCGACGGACAGGTCACCGAGCGGCTGCTGGCCATGGCCGCGCTCAACAGCATCTATGCCGCCGCCATCGTGCAGGTCGCCACCGGCTGGCTGCATTCGGAATACGGCAACCTCGGCGCCGCGCTGCTGCATCCGCTGTACCTGCTGGTGGGCTCGTGCCTGCTGGCCTGGGTGGTGGGCAAGCTGGGCCATGCCATCTACGACCGCATGTCGGCCGACGACCACTACAGCTTCCTGGTGCTGGTGGGCCTGGTGCTGTTCACGCTGGCGCTGACCCGGGTACTAAAATTGTCGATGCCGCTGACGCTGATGCTGGCCGGGGTGGTGTTCAAGCATCAGGACCACCAGCCGCACGTATGGCCACCGCATTTCGGCAGCGCCGGCAGCCTGCTGATCATCGTTATGGTGGTGTCGCTGGGCCTGCCGCTGACGGCGCAGGACTGGGCCGTGGGCGGCGTCTACGCCATCGCGCTGGTGGTGCTGCGCCACGTTGCCAAGCTCGCCGGGGTGGTGTCGCTGGGATCGTTCTCGGGCCTGAGCCTGCGCCAGTGCATGGCGCTGGGGCTGGCGCTGGCGCCGATGTCGGGCCTGGCCTACCTGCTGATGCACGACGTCGCGCGCCTGTACCCGGACACCGGGCAGCCGCTGGCCGCCATCATCCTGTGCGCGCTGGCCATCGAACAACTTTTCGGTCCCGTGATCGCGGCCTGGGCGCTGCGCTACGCAGGCGAAGTCCGCGTCGATACCCGGGCCAATGGAGGAGGGCGCTGATGTCGCTCGAACCGTTCAAGCAATCCGAGGCGCTGACCTTCGGCGTCGAGCTGGAGCTGCAGCTGGTCAACCGGCACGACTACGACCTGGCGCCGTTCGCGCCCGACCTGCTGCGCGCGCTCAAGGGGGCCGAGCATGCCGGCGACATCAAGCCCGAGATCAGCCCGTCGATGATCGAGATCAGCACCGGCATCTGCCACAGCTATCAGCAGGCGCTGCAGGAGCTGACCGTGATGCGCGACCTGATGGTGGCGGCATCGCATTCGCTGAACCTTGGCATTGCCGGCGGCGGCACGCACCCGTTCCAGCAATGGTCCGACCGCACCATCTCCGATTCGCCGCGCTACCAGTACATCTCCGAGCTGTACGGCTACCTGGCCAAGCAGTTCACCGTGTTCGGCCAGCACGTGCATATCGGCTGCCCCAGCGCCGACGAATCGCTGTTCCTGCTGCACGCCATCGGCCGCTATGTGCCGCACTTCGTCGCGCTGGCGGCGTCCTCGCCTTATGTGCAGGGCGTCGATACAGGCTTCGCCTCGGCGCGGCTGAATTCTGTCGCTGCGTTTCCGATGAGCGGGCGCGCGCCGTTCCTGCTGACATGGGATGCCTTCACCGCGTACTTCGAGAAGATGCGCAACACCGGCGTGATCGAAAGCATGAAGGACTTCTACTGGGATATCCGCCCCAAGCCGGAGTTCGGCACCATCGAGGTCCGCGTGATGGACACGCCGCTGACGGTGCAGCGCGCCTGCGATATCGCCGCGTATATCCAGATGCTGGCGCGCTACCTGCTGCTGTCGCGCCCGTTCATGCCGCAGGAGGACGACTACCTGGTGTACACCTTCAACCGCTTCCAGGCCTGCCGCTTCGGGCTGGAGGGCGAGTACGTGCACCCCAACGAACTGACCCGGATGCCGATCGCGGACCATATCCTGTCGATCTGCGACGCGCTGGTGCCGCATGCGGAGGCGCTCGGCTCGCTCGAAGCGCTGGCCAATATCCGCGCGCTGGCCGAGCGCCGCGACGGCGATGCGCAGTGGCTGCGCCAGGTCGACGCCGAGGCGCGCAGCCAGCGCGAAACCGTGCGCAAGGCCTGCGAGCGCTGGGCTACCTGACGCCGGTTCGGGCAGCCTTGGCCGTCAGCGCTGCTGGCGCGGCAGCAGGAAGTCCAGCGCGTCGCGCCACCAGCCCGCGTCGACATGCGCGGTCCAGTCGTTGTGGCCGGCGCCGTCGATCACCGTCAGCCGGCGCGGTGCGCCCAGCGACGCATGCAGTGCCTCGCCGAAGCGGGCCGGCACGATGGTGTCGCGTTGCGCCACCGCCACCATTACCGGGCGGCCGAAGCCCGCGAGGTTGGCGACGCTGTCGTAGCGGTCGCGCAGCACCCAGCCGGCCGGCAGCCAGGGATAGTGGTGCGAGGCCAGGTGCGCCAGCTTGTCCCACGGCGTGATCAGCAGCACGCCGGCAACGCTGTCGCGCTGGCGTGCCGCCGCGGCCGCCGCCACCCCCGCCCCCAGCGATTCGCCGATCAAAAGCAGCGGCCCGTCGAACTGGCGCCGCGCCAGCACGATCGACTGTTCCGCGTCGGCGACGAAGCTGCGCTCGCCCAGCGCGCCCGGGCGCGGCCCGTACCCGGGGTACTCGGCCAGGATCACGCGCACGCCCAGCGGCGCCAGCGCGCTGGCATAGTAGTCGCGATGCCCGGCGTGTCCGGCGTTGCCGTGGAACACCATGACGGTGGCGCGCACTGGCCCGCGCGGCTCGGCCACCAGTCCGCGGAAATCATCCGGACCCGGCCACGCGCGCAGCCCGGCCGAGACCATGTCGTCGACCGGAGCGCGTTCGGGGAAATACAGGAAGTGGTCCTGCAGCATGGCGATCATGGCAAGCCCCAGCAGGGCTGCGGCCAGCCAGCCCGACAAGCGCGTCCACGCATTCCGTGGCCGCGCCGGCACTGCCGTTGCGGCGGGTAGCGTGCTGGCAGGCATGGCCGTGTCTGGCGCGGCTAGGCGCCGTCGTACACCGGTTCGCAGCGCACCTCGGTCCTGACCGAGTTGGCGATAAAGCAGGCCTCGTGCGCGGCGTGGTGCAGGGCGTCGAGCTGTTCATGCGTCGGCTCGCGCTCGCCGCCGAACGTGACCTGCGGTCGCAGCGTCACCACCGTCATCGCCATGCGCCCGTCGGCGTTCTTTTCCATCACACCGGTGGCGGCGTCGAGATAGCGGTCGACGACAAAACGCTGCTTGGCCGCCAGCGACAGGAACCACAGCATGTGGCAGCTCGACAGCGAGGCGATGAACATCTCTTCCGGGTCGACCGCGCTGGCATCGGACATCGGCAGCGGCACCACATGGGGCGACGACGAGCCCGGCACTTCGGCGCCGCCGTCAAAGCGCAGCAGGTGCCGGCGGCTGTAGCGGTTGCCGGCGAAATCCTGTCCGTCGCGTTGCCACAGGACTTCAGCGGTGTAGGTAGACATGCAGGGACTCCTGAGGGTGTGGGAAGGAATTCAGGCGCCGTGCGGCACGCTCTCGCCGTCACGCAGGCCCAGGCGCTGGTTGGCCGGCACGGCCACATCGATCATCTTTGGGCGCGGCAGGTTCAGGTTGCGCATCATCTCGACGAATTGCTCGCGCGTGCGGCCGGCGACGCGGCTGTTGTGCGCGCGCTCATGGCCGATGGTGGACACGGTGCGGCCCTTGTAGTCATGGGCCGGATAGACCAGCGTGTCGTCGGGCAGCGCGAACAGCTTGCGGGTCAGGCTGTCGTACAGCGTGCCGGCGTCGCCGGACTGGAAATCGGTGCGGCCGCAGCCGTCGATCAGCAGCGCATCGCCGGTGAAGACGCGGCGCACGATGCCGTCGGCGCTGGCTTCTTCCCACAGGTAGCTCATGCTGCCGGCGGTGTGCCCGGGCGTATGGATGGCACGCAGCAGTTGCTTGCCGAAGGCGACGGTATCGCCATCGATCAGCTGCTTCTGTGCGGGCTTGATGTCGCAGCCGGACGGTGCCGCGGTATGCGCGCCGGTCTGCATGGCGAGGTGGCCGGCCGAGGTGATGTGGTCGGCATGGGCGTGGGTCTCGATCACCCACGCCAGGCGCGCGCCGGTCGCTTGCAGCAGTTGCAGGTCGCGCTCGAGCTGGTGGTCGACCGGATCGATCAGCAGCGCATCCCCGGTGCCGCCATCGATCAGCAGGTAGGTGAAGGTGGACGAGGTCTCGTCGAACAGCTGGTGGAAGGTCTGCATGGCCGTCCTCTTGTTGTTTGGCCGGGGAACGCCGCCATGATACGCCGCGCCGCCGCTAGCACTCCACGATATTCACCGCCAGGCCCCCGCGCGCCGTTTCCTTGTACTTGGTCTTCATGTCGGCGCCGGTTTCGCGCATGGTCTTGATCACCGAATCGAGCGACACGTAATGCGTGCCGTCGCCGCGCAGCGCCATGCGCGCCGCGTTGACCGCCTTGACCGATGCCATCGCGTTGCGCTCGATGCACGGAATCTGCACCAGTCCGCCGACCGGGTCGCAGGTCAGGCCGAGGTTGTGCTCCATGCCGATCTCGGCGGCGTTCTCCACCTGCGCCGGGCTGCCGCCGGTGACCGCGGCGAGTGCGCCGGCCGCCATCGAGCAGGCCACGCCCACTTCGCCCTGGCAGCCAACCTCGGCGCCGGAGATCGACGCGTTGAGCTTGTACAGCAGTCCGATCGCGCCCGCTGTCAGCAGGAAGTCGACCACGCCCTCGCGGTTTGCGCCAGGCACGAAGCGGTCGTAGTAGTGCAGCACCGCCGGGATGATGCCGGCCGCGCCGTTGGTCGGCGCCGTAACCACGCGCCCCCCGGCGGCGTTCTCTTCATTGACGGCGATCGCGTACAGGTTGACCCAGTCCATCACCGACAGCGGATCGGACAGCGTGCGCTCGGCGCGCTCGGTCAGGCTGCGGTACAGCTCGGGCGCGCGCCGCTTGACCTTGAACGGCCCCGGCAGTTCGCCGTCGGTGCGGCAGCCGCGCGCCACGCAGGCCTGCATCACGTCCCAGATATGCAGCAGGCCGTTGACGACTTCCTGCTCGCTGCGCCAGGTCAGTTCGTTTTCGAGCATCAGCCGGGCAATGCTCTTGCCACTGTCCTGCGCCATCTGCAGCATGTCCTTGCCGCTGCGGAACGGGTGCGGCAGTTGCTGCGCGGCGTTGAGCACCTGGGTGTTGGCCGCACCGGCGGTGACCACGAAGCCACCGCCGACCGACAGGTAGCGCGCTTCGCGCAGGCTCGTGCCGCTGCCGTCGAAGGCGTGGAACTTCATGCCGTTGGGATGCTCGGCCATGGCCTCGCGCCGGTAGAAGGCGATGTGTTCCTTCTCGACGAAGGGCACGAGGTGGCGGCCCAGCAGCGACAGCTCGCGGGTCTGGCGCAGGGTTGCCAGGCGCATGTCGATGGCATCGGGATCGATGGTGTCGGGAGCCTCTCCCATCAGGCCCAGGATCACGCCCTTGTCGGTGCCGTGGCCCTTGCCGGTGGCGCCGAGCGAGCCGTACAGCTCCACCCGCACGCTGGCGACTTGCGGCAGCAGCCCGTCGCGCTCCAGCCCCTGCGCGAACATCAACGCCGCGCGCATCGGCCCCACGGTGTGCGAGCTCGACGGGCCGATGCCCACCTTGAACAGATCGAATACGCTGACTGCCACGGACGGCCTCCAGTTTGACGCCGGACCAGGCCGGCGGGCGCCGCGTTGCGGCGCCCTGAGTACAGCTTAGCTTGTGGCCGGGGTGCCGGCTCAGTCCACCACGTAGTCGCTGACCGGCACGCAGGCGCAGAACAGGTTGCGGTCACCGTACACGTTGTCGGCGCGGCCGACCGGCGGCCAGTACTTCTGCGTGCGCAGCGACGCCACCGGGTAGGCGGCTTCCTCGCGCGTGTACTGGTGGGTCCACTCGTTGGCGGTGACCACCGCGGCGGTGTGCGGAGCGTGCTTGAGCGGGTTGTCGTCGCGGTCGAAGGTACCGTCGGCGACGCGGCCGATTTCCTGGCGGATCGCGATCATGGCGTCGATGAAGCGGTCCAGTTCATGCAGCGCTTCGGACTCGGTCGGCTCGATCATCAGCGTGCCCGGCACCGGGAAGCTCATGGTCGGCGCGTGGAAGCCGTAGTCCATCAGGCGCTTGGCCACGTCTTCATTGCTGATGCCGGTTTCCTTCTGCAGCGGGCGCAGGTCCAGGATGCACTCGTGCGCGACCAGGTCGTGCTGGCCGGTGTAGAGCACCGGGTAGTACGGCGCCAGCCGCTTGGCGACATAGTTGGCGGCCAGGATCGCGTTCTCGGTTGCCGCGGTCAGGCCGGCCGAGCCCATCATCGCGATATACATCCACGAGATCGGCAGGATGCTGGCCGAGCCGAACGGTGCCGCCGACACGCCGCCGATGCCGCGCTCGTCGCGGCGATAGCCGACGCTGTCCTGGTTGGGCAGGAAATCCGCCAGGTGCGCACCGACCGCAACCGGTCCCACGCCCGGGCCGCCGCCGCCGTGCGGGATGCAGAAGGTCTTGTGCAGGTTCAGGTGCGACACGTCGCCGCCGAACTGGCCCGGCGCGGCGGTGCCGACCATCGCGTTCATGTTGGCGCCGTCGACATAGACCTGGCCGCCGTGCTTGTGCACGATCTCGCAGATCTGCTGCACGCCCTGCTCGAACACGCCGTGCGTGGACGGGTAGGTGATCATGATCGCCGCCAGGTTGTTGCTGTGCTGCTCGGCCTTCCTGGCCAGGTCGTCCAGGTCGACGTTGCCGTTGTCGTCGCACGCCACCACCACCACCTTCATGCCGGCCATCTGCGCCGACGCCGGGTTGGTGCCGTGCGCCGACGACGGGATCAGGCAGATATCGCGATGGCTCTCGCCGCGGCTGGCGTGGTAGGCGTGGATGATCAGCAGGCCGGCGTACTCGCCCTGCGAGCCGGCGTTGGGCTGCAGGCTGACAGCAGCGTAGCCGGTGGCGGCGCACAGCATGGCCTCGAGCTGGTCGATCATCTCGCGGTAGCCGACGGTCTGGTCCAGCGGCGCGAACGGGTGGATCTGGCTGAACTCGGGCCAGGTCACCGGGATCATCTCGCTGGTGGCGTTCAGCTTCATCGTGCACGAGCCCAGCGGGATCATGGTGCGGTCCAGCGCCAGGTCCTTGTCGGCCAGCATGCGCAGGTAGCGCAGCATTTCGTGCTCGGCGTGGTGGGTGTTGAACACCGGGTGGGTCAGGTAGGCGCTGGCGCGCGCCAGTTCTGCCGGGAACGCGTCCTGCGTGGCGGCTTCGATCTTGTCGAAGTCCAGCCCTTCAGGCAGCGGCTTGCCCTGCGTGAAGATTTCCCACAGCGCGACCACGTCGTCGCGGGTGGCGGTCTCGTCCAGCGAGATGCCGACGCGCGTGGCGCCGGCATGGCGCAGGTTGATGCCGCGCGCGGTGGCGGCGGCGTGGATCGCTTCGGTGTTGAAGCCGGTCTCGAGCGTCAGCGTGTCGAAGAAGGTGGCGTTGGTGCGGGCAAAGCCCAGCGCCTGCAGGCCCGCGGCCAGCGTCGCGGTCAGCCGATGCACGCGCTGCGCGATGCGCTTCAGGCCCTGCGGACCATGGTAGACCGCGTACATCGACGCCATCACCGCCAGCAGCACCTGCGCGGTACAGATGTTGGAGGTGGCCTTCTCGCGGCGGATATGCTGCTCGCGCGTCTGCAGCGCCAGGCGGTAGGCCTGGTTGCCCTGCGCATCGATGGTCACGCCGACCAGGCGGCCCGGCATCGAGCGCTTGAACGCATCCTTCACCGCCATGTAGCCGGCGTGCGGGCCGCCGAAGCCGAGCGGCACGCCGAAACGCTGCGAGTTGCCCACCGCCACGTCGGCGCCCCATTCGCCCGGCGCGGCGATCAGCGTCAGCGCCAGCAGGTCGGCGGCGGCGACCACCAGGCCGCCGGCGCCGTGCACCGCGTCGGCGATGGCGCGGTAGTCATTGACGTCGCCATTCACGCCCGGGTACTGCAGCAGCACGCCGAAGGCGCCCGCCGCGGCAGCGTCGGCGGCGGGGCCGACCTTGACCTCGATGCCCAGCGGCAGCGCACGCGTGCGTACCACTTCCAGCGTCTGCGGCAGCACGTCGTCGGCGACGAAGAAGATATTGGAGTCGTGCTTGTTCACGCGCTGCAGCAGCGTCATCGCTTCCGCAGCAGCGGTGCCTTCGTCGAGCATCGACGCATTGGCGATGTCGAGCCCGGTCAGGTCGGTGACCATCTGCTGGAAATTCAGCATCGCTTCCAGCCGGCCCTGCGAGATCTCGGGCTGGTAGGGCGTGTAAGCGGTGTACCAGGCCGGGTTCTCGAAGATATTGCGCAGGATGACGCCGGGCGTGATGGTATTGAAGTAGCCCTGGCCGATAAAGCTCTTCAGCACCTTGTTCTTGCCTGCCAGCGCGCGCAGCTTGGCCAGCGCGGCCTCTTCGCTCAGCGGCTCGGTGAACTCGCCCATCGGCATGCCGTCGCGGCGGCGGATGGCGGCGGGGATGACGGCGTCGATCAGCGCGGCGCGGCTGTCATAGCCCAGCACCTTCAGCATGTGCTGCTGCTCGGGGGTATCGGGGCCGATATGGCGGGCGGCGAAGGCGTCGCGCGCCTCCAGTTCGGCCAGCGTGGGCCGGTTCACTTGGGCGGCGTTCATGGGAAGCGGGGCGTTCATGGGCAAGAACCTCGTGGGGAGCGCAGCGGCCGGTGGTCAGCCGTGCCGCGGCGCTGCAAATGCTGTGGGTCGATCCCATGTGCGGGATCGACGCGGCGATCACGCGCCGACGCTAGCCTTGTAGGCGTCGGCCGACATCAGGCCGTTGACGTCGTCGCCGTTGGCCGGCTTGAGCTTGAACAGCCACGCGTCGAAGGCGTTGGCGTTGACGCTTTCCGGCGCCGCGGTGGCGGCTTCGTTGACCGCGATCACTTCGCCGGCCACCGGGGCATAGATGTCGGACGCAGCCTTCACCGATTCCACCACGGCCAGCGCGTCGCCGGCGCCGACCGACTTGCCCACTTCGGGCAGCTCCAGGAAGACGATGTCGCCGAGCGCATCCTGTGCGTGGTCGGTGATGCCGATGGTGAGCGTGCCGTCGGCTTCGACGCGCACCCACTCATGCGACTCGGTGTACTTGAGGTCAGCGGGGAAATTCATGAAGGTTCTCCGGATTCAGATCTGTTTCTTGTTGGGTGATGCCTGCCCGGCAAAGCTGCCGGCAGGCGAGGGCGACCGTTGGGTGAGCGGGGCTTTCCCCTTAGCTCACGAGTGCCTTGCCATGACGCACAAACGGCAGTTTAACCACAGTCGCGTTGAGTTTGCGGTCGCGGATCTCCACCTGCACGGTGTCGCCCACGTTGACGCCCTGGGGCAGGCGCGCGAAGGCGATCGATTGCGACAGCGAGGGGCTGAAGGTGCCGCTGGTGATTTCACCGTCACCGGCGGGGGTGATGACTTTCTGGTGGGCGCGCAGCACGCCGCCCTTGTCGCGCAGGATCAGGCCGAGGAACTGTTGCTGTTGGCCCTTGGCGGCCAGCGCCGCCTTGCCGGTGAAGTCGCGCTCGCTCTGCAGGTCGACGGTCCACGCCAGGCCCGCGTCCAGCGGCGAGGTGTTGATGTCCATGTCCTGGCCGTACAGGTTCATGCCGGCTTCCAGGCGCAGCGTGTCGCGCGCGCCCAGGCCGGCGGGGCGCACGCCCGCGGCATTCAGTTTTTCCCACAGGCCGGCGACGCTGGCGGCCGGCACCACCAGTTCGAAGCCGTCCTCGCCGGTGTAGCCCGTGCGCGCCACCATCACTTCGCCGAGGGCAGGGTCCTGCACCACCACGGCGTTGAACGGCTTGAGCGCATCGGAAGGCTGGGTCGACGGGAAGGTGCTCCACACCTTGGCGCGGGCGTTGGGGCCCTGCACCGCGACGATCGCCGTCGGCTCGACGTCCGCAGGCGCAACGTCGTTACGGCGCGGCGTGATGGTCACGCCGCTGCCGGTGGCGTCGTTGCGGGCGCGGATCCAGTCGATATCGCCCACCGCTGTGCCGGCGTTGACCACCAGGCGGAAACGGTCCTCGGCGAAGAAATAGACGATCAGGTCGTCGATGACGCCGCCGCTCTCGTCCAGCATGCAGGAATAGAGCGCCTTGCCGGGGGTCTGCAGCTTGTCGACGTTGTTCGCCAGCAGGCCGCGCAGGAAGCTGCGGGTATTGGCGCCGGCGAGATCGACCACGCACATGTGCGAGACGTCGAACATGCCGGCATCGTTGCGCACGGCATGGTGCTCTTCGATCTGCGAGCCGTAGTTGACCGGCATGTCCCAGCCGCCGAAGTCGACCATGCGGGCGCCGAGGGCGCGGTGGATAGCGTTGAGGGGCGTGGCCTGGAGCGTCATGGAATCCTCGGGGGCAGTCTCGGTTGGCGAAAACAAAAAAGGGCCATCCGCCGCAACGATTGCTACGCCCATATGGCAAGCAATCCGCTGCGGCGGATGACCCCTCTGTCCTCGATACCTGAGAGATTACGAGGCGGATCCCATGGATCCCATTCCTCGCGCGCCCCTTCGGTGGGCACGCTCGCCGCGAATGGCGGGTGCCGCTCTCCAGAGTGCGGCATGCATCGTGTGCATGTTGCATGCCGATCCGACCGGTCCGTGGTGCCTGAGAGTTTTCGGGTGATACCCCTTCGGCGGCGCAGGCGATGCGCGCTCTCCCGGTCGGATGCGCGCAATGTACGGGAGGGCCCGGCCTTTGTCAAACCACGGCAAGGGCCCGTACCCGCCGCTGCGCGCCTGCTGTTTTACTTCTTCTTGTCGTCGGTCACGCCGCCCACGGCCGCCCCGCCCAGCGTACCCAGCGCGCTGCCGTCGGTCAGCACGGCGCCGCCGACCGCGCCGGCACCGGCGCCGATGGCGGTATTACGTTGTTTCGGGGTCATGTCCGCGCAACCGGCAAAGGCCGCGACCGTCATGCCGATCAGGGTCACCTTGGTCAAAGTTTGCAGGGTTTTCATTGTTGGCTCCGATGTGATGATTTGTGCGCGCCCAGGCGATCCGGCGGATCGGGGGACACACTGTTTAGAGTGTTGCGTTATGTCATTGGCTCCGCGCTTTACGAAGTGTTACGCCAGTGACACAGCCAGGCCCGCGCGCGCGGCTTGCGCTGACTGACCCGCCGCGGCGCGCGTGTTAACATCGGCAGCTTTGCCGCAGGCCCGGGTGACGGGATGCCGGCAATTCCCGCCGCATTCCGTCGATTCCGCCGCTGCCCCAAACGCCTGCCCCGCATGACCCATGGCCTGAACCCCGCCCAATCCGAAGCCGTCCGTTACCTGGACGGCCCTTGCCTGGTGCTGGCCGGCGCGGGCTCCGGCAAGACCCGGGTGATCACGCAGAAGATCGCGCATCTGATCGAGGACAAGGGCTTCGAGCCGCGCCATATCGCCGCCGTCACGTTTACCAACAAGGCGGCCAAGGAAATGCAGGAGCGCATCGCCAAGCTGATGGAGGGCAAGACCACGCGCGAGGGCAAGCGCATTCCGCTCAAGCAGCTGACGGTCTGCACCTTCCACTCGCTGGGCGTGCAGATTTTGCGCATGGAAGCCGAGCACGTCGGCCTGAAGCCGCAGTTCTCGATCATGGATTCGGACGACTGCTTCGGCCTGATCCAGGAGCAGTTGGGCACCACCGACAAGAAGCTGATCCGCGGCGTGCAGAGCACGATCTCGCTGTGGAAGAACGGCATGGTTGATCCCGAGGCGGCGATCGCGCAGGCCGCCAATGCCGACGAGCACCAGGCCGCGCTGGTCTACCGCAACTACGTCGCCACGCTGAACGCCTACCAGGCGGTGGATTTCGACGACCTGATCCGGCTGCCGGCGGAACTGTTCGCGCGCGACGAAGCGGTCCGGCTCAAGTGGCAGAATCGCCTGCGCTACTTCCTGGTCGACGAATACCAGGACACCAACGCCTGCCAGTACCAGCTGCTCAAGCTGCTGGCGGGCGGCTCGCACCTGCGCGCGCCGGCCTTTACCGCTGTGGGCGACGACGACCAGGCCATCTATGGCTGGCGTGGCGCCACGCTGGACAACCTGCGCGGGCTGCAGACCGACTTCCCGGACCTCAAGGTGATCAAGCTGGAGCAGAACTACCGCTCCACCGTGCGCATCCTGGAAGCGGCCAACGCCGTCATCGCCAACAATCCCAAGCTGTTCGACAAGAAGCTGTGGAGCGAGCATGGCATGGGCGACCCGATCGCCATCCACCCGATGAACGACGAGGAGCACGAGGCCGAGTCGGTGGTGTTCCGCCTGTCGGCGCACAAGTTCGAGCGCCGCGCGCAGTTCCGCGACTACGCCATCCTGTACCGCGGCAACCACCAGGCGCGGCTGTTCGAGCAGATCCTGCGGCGCGAGCGCATCCCGTATGTGCTGTCGGGCGGGCAGAGCTTCTTCGACAAGGCCGAGATCAAGGACATCTGCGCCTACCTGCGCCTGATCGCCAACCCCGACGACGATCCCGCGTTTATCCGCGCCATCACCACGCCGCGGCGCGGGGTCGGCAACACCACGCTTGAAGTGCTGGGCACCTTCGCCGGCCAGGCCAAGGTGTCGCTGTTCGAGGCGGCGATGATGGGCGGCATCGAGGGCAAGCTGCAGCCGCGCCAGCTGGAGCCGCTGCGCGTGTTCTGCGAATCGATGGTGCGGCTGGCCGAGCGCGCGGCGAAGGACCCGGCCACCGTGGTGCTCGACGACCTGATGGCAGGCATCCACTACGAGGCCTACCTGTACGACAGCTTCGACGAACGGCAGGCGCAGTCGCGCTGGACCAATACCCTGGAATTCCTCGACTGGCTCAAGCGCAAGGGCACCAAGCCCGAGAGCGCCGAAGGCGAGGAAGCGACGGGGTTCGACAATGCCGACGGCTTCGGCAGCGAAGGCAAGAACCTGCTGGAACTGACCCAGACCGTGGCGCTGATGAGCATGCTCGAGGGCCGCGAGGAAGATCCCGACGCGGTGCGGCTGTCGACGCTGCATGCATCCAAGGGACTGGAGTACCCGCACGTGTTCCTGGTCGGCGTGGAGGAGGGCATCCTGCCCCACTGCCGCGAGGACGAGGACATGAGCGACGAGAAGATCGAGGAAGAGCGGCGCCTGATGTACGTCGGCATCACGCGCGCGCAGCGCAGCCTGCATGTCAGCTGGTGCAAGAAGCGCAAGCGCGCGCGCGAAACTTACTCGTGCCAGCCGTCGCGCTTTATCGGCGAGATGAAGCTGGAAGAGGCGCCCGCGCCGGTCGACGCGACCCCGGCGATGAGCCCGAAGGACCGCCTCGGCGCGCTCAAGGCGCTGCTCGGGAACGGGGGCAGCGGGGGCAAGGCGGCCGCCGGCTGAGCGGCTGCGACGCTATCGCATCGCTACCGCGCACCCGACACCGCCAGCGTGACGTACTGCGAGCCGCGCTGCCCGCGCGTGAAATCGAGCGTGAAGTCGCCCACGTCGACGCGACTCTGCAGCGCGCGCCGCAGGTCCGCCGCGCCGCCCGGGGGCGCGCCCTGCCGCGCCCGCGCCAGCCAGGCGGCGCCGATATAGCCGGCCAGCGTCGACGGCGACGGCGGCTCGTCCAGGTACTGCTACATGCGCGCCACATGT
>JABFVP010000248.1 GCA_013362725.1 Cupriavidus sp. | reverse complement strand
GGAGATCTGGTCGAACGGCGTGCCGGAGCTGGCGGGCCGGCTGGTGCGCAGGTCGAAGTGGTCGTCGATATTGATGATCAGCACGCGGCCGCCATCGTGCTGCGCATCCAGGTGCGCACGCAGGCCCTGCCACGTGCCCCACGCCACTTCATGGCCGCCGCCCAGCACCAGCGGAAAGCCGCCGCGCGCCAGCACCGCGTGCACGGCGCCGGCCAGCGCCTGCTGGGCCGCTTCCAGGTCGCCGTCGTCGCAGCTGACATTGCCGGCGTCGTACAGCGCCGGCAGGCCGTGCGCCGGCACGTTGGCCAGCGCCTGGCGGATGGCATCGGGGCCGTGGGCGGCGCCGGGGCGGCCCTGGTTGCGCAGCACGCCGGCATCGCAGCAAAAGCCGAGCAATACCGGCGCGTGGTCCAGCGGCGCGGTGTCCGCGGTATCCGCAGTGTCCGCGGTATCCAGCGCCTGCACGATGCGGAACAGCCGCGTGGTGTCGCCCTGCTCGCCGTGGTCGACACGGCCCTGCCAGGGGGTTTGCGTCAGTGCCATCCTCATGCCCGCGTCAGCACCGCCTGCAGGAAGCCGCGCGTGCGTTCCTGCGTCGGCGCGGAGAAGATCACCGACGGCGGCCCGGCCTCGATGATGCCGCCGCCGTCCATGACCACCACCACATCGGCCACTTCGCGGGCGAAGCCCATTTCATGGGTGACCACCACCATGGTCATGCCTTCGGCGGCCAGCAGCTTCATCACCTGCAGCACTTCGCCCACCAGCTCGGGGTCCAGCGCGGAGGTCGGCTCGTCGAACAGCATCACGCGCGGCTCCATCGCCAGCGCGCGGGCAATGGCCACGCGCTGCTTCTGGCCGCCGGACAGGCTGGCCGGCATGGCGTGGGCCTTGTGCGCCAGGCCGACTTTCTCGAGCAGGCTCATTGCCTTGCGCTCGGCGTCATCGCGCGAGACGCCGCGCAGCATGCGCGGTCCCACCGTGACGTTGTGCAGCACCGACAGGTGCGGGAACAGGTTGAAGGACTGGAACACCATGCCCACTTCGGTGCGCAGCTGGTTCAGCCCCTGCTCGTCGATCAGCTGGCCGTCGGTCACCAGGCGCTTGCCGACGATGTCGATGGTGCCCGCCTCGGGCTGCTCCAGGCCGTTGCAGCAGCGCAGGAAGGTGCTCTTGCCGGAGCCGCTGGGGCCGATCACCACCACCACCTGCGACGGTTCCACGTCGAAGTCGATGCCGCGCAGCACCGTGTGGCTGCCGAACGATTTGCCCAGGTTGCGGATCCGGATGATTGCGGAATCGCTCATTGCACCATGCCTCCCATGCGCAGCCGTTGTTCGGCGCGGCGCAGGATCAGCCCGGCCGCGCTAGTCAGGATCAGATACACCAGCGCGATCGCCAGGTAGACCTCCAGCGACCGGTACGACACGCTGATGATCTTCTGGCCCTCGTGCATCAGGTCGGCAATGGTCAGCAGCGACACCAGCGCCGAGTTCTTGATCAGCGCGATGAACTCGTTGCCCAGTGGCGGGATCATGCGCACGATGGCCTGCGGCAGGATGATCGCGCGCATGGCCTGGCCGGACGACATGCCGATCGAGCGCGCGGCTTCCATCTGGCCCTTGTCGACCGACTGGATCGCGCCGCGCACGATCTCCGAGACATAGGCGCCGGAATAGATGCCCAGCCCGATCACGCCGCACACAAAGGCCGGCAGCAGGATGTTGAACTGCGGCAGCCCGAAGAACAGCAGGAACAGCTGCACCAGCAGCGGCGTGCCGCGAATGAAGGTCACATAGGCGGTGCAGATGCTGTAGATGACGCGGCGCTTCGGGTCCAGCCGGCCGATGCCGACCAGCAGGCCCATCACGCAGCCCAGCACCAGCGCGCAGGCCGTTACCTGCACGGTGATGACGGCGCCGTGCAGGATGTCAGGCCACCCGGCGAAGACGGGAGAAAAATCCAGTTCCATGGTGTCGATCCGCGTGGCTTACTTGGCGGCGGCGCCGAACCACTTCTGGGTCAGCTTGGCGTACGTGCCATCGGCCTTGACCTTGGCCAGCGCGGCATTCAGCGCGCGCGTCAGCTCGGGCGTGTCCTTGCGCACGGCCATGCCGTATTCCTCGGTGGTCAGCGGCTGTTCCACCACGCGCAGGCCGCCGCGGGTCTTGACGTACTGCATCGCGGCCGGCTTGCCGGTGACGGCGGCATCGGCGCGGCCGATCTCGACCAGGTTGAACATCTCCTGGTTCTTCTCGACTTCCACGCGCTGCACCTGCGGATAGGTGTCGCGCAGGAAGCTGACCGACTTGGTCCCCACCTGCACGCTGACCTTCTTGCCGTTCAGGTCTTCCGGCTTGTTGATGGCGGTGTTGCCGCTCTTGACCAGCGCCACCAGGCCGCCGGTGTAGTACGGCTCGGTAAAGTCCACCACTTTGCGGCGCTCCGGGGTGATGTAGATGCCGGACACGGCCATGTCGAAGCGGCGCGAGACCAGGCCCGGGATCAGGCCCTTGAAGTCGATGTTGGTCCATTCCACCTGCTTGCCCATGGTCTTGGCCATGGCCTCGACCAGCTCGACGTCAAAGCCGGTGCGCTTGCCGTTCTCGATGAATTCCATCGGCGGGAAGGTTGCGTCGGTGGCCACGCGCAGCACGTTGCTGTCCTGCGCGTGCGCGGCGGCGCCGAAGGTCAGTGCGGCCACGGCCGAGAGGCCGGCGATCAGGCATTTGCGACGAAGGTTCATGGGGGTCTCCTTTTTTCCGGGAACGGGAAATCTGCCGTCGCGCAGGCCTGCGGACGGTGCGGTAAAAGATTGCTCGGCTGTTTTCAGTAAGACTGCAGCCGCGCGGAAATCCGCATGGCTGCCGCCACGGTCATGTCGATCAGCGCGCTTTCGCGCCCTTGCCGGCGCGTGGCCGGCACCATCAGCGTGATCGAGCCCAGCGCGTCGGCCTTGGCCCGCCGCGAGAACAGCGGCGCGCTCACGCCCCACACGCCGGGGTCCACTTCGCCCTCGGTGACGGCATAGCCGGTCGCGCGGATCGCAGTGAGTTCCGCCAGCAGCTTTTCGGCCTCGGCCGGCTCGCACTGCGCCCGGACCACGCGCTCGCGCGCATCGTCGCGCATGAAGGCCAGCAGCGATTTGGCCGACGCGCCCGCGCGCAGCGGCACGCCGCGGCCCTTCTCGAACGAGCAGCGCAGCGACTGGCGGCTTTCCACCATCTCCAGGCACACCGCGTGGTCCTTGACCGCTACCACCAGGCCGACGCTTTCATCCGACTGCTGCGCCAGCAGCCGCATATCGGGCAGCGCTTCGCGGGCCAGATGCGAGGCCATGTCGAACCCGAGCGCCAGCTGCAGGCTGATCGGTCCCGGCGCGTATTCGCCGTCGGACTCGAGCACGAAGCCCCAGCGCTTGAGCAGCATCAGCTGGCGGTAGAGCGTGCTCTTGGGCAGGCCGGTCCGGGCCACCAGCTCGCGCACCGTGATCGGCGCGCCGTGGTGGGCCAGCGCGGCCAGCACGAACAGCACGCGATCGGCGCCGCCTGCCGGCTGGGCCGATTCGGGGGACGTGGGAGCCGCCAGTTCCGGGGCGAGGGTTGGGTCGACAGCATTCAACATGGGCCCAAGAATAGGACCTGATTCCCGGAAATCAAAACCGCTAGTCCCGGAAAATGGGAATGCGCGCCTAGGGATAACCCTTGGCGAATGGCAATTTGATGGCTGAGGTGTCTGCGACGCCGCTTCGCGGTGGTGGGCGGCGTGCGGGTCGAGGGCAGCCTGACGTGCTTAAATCTGCGTTTTGCGCCCACCGGATACCTGCGCGCACTGAAACACTATCGCCACACCACCATGCCCCTGATCGATATCAAGAACCTCCAGCAAGCCGCCTACGATTTCGGCGAAGCCCGTCACTGGGGCAAGTACCACAGCCCCAAGAACCTCGCGATGGCACTGAGCGTCGAGGTCTCCGAACTGGTCGAGATCTTCCAGTGGCAGACCGAGGACGAATCGCGCGCCGTCATGTCCACGGCCAAGCGTGAGCACGTGGAGCAGGAGCTTGCGGATATCACCATCTATCTGACCCAGCTGGTGACGGCGCTCGGCGTGGACCTTGACGCCGCGGTGCGGGCGAAGATGGAGATCAATGCGAGGAAGTATCCGGTGCCGGAGTGAGTGGCACAGGCGGGTGCGCTTACGCCAATGACCAATTGGAATCGGCGATCAGCCGCGCCACCCAGCCCGCCGCATACAACCCCATCCCGAACACTGCATGCGTCACCAGGCTATGCATCAGCATTGCGGTGGTGTGGTCAGGCATGGTTGGGGTCCGGGCGATTGAGCGAAACAGCCGCGGTTGCGCGTGCCGTGACGGTCCAGCACGCCGCGGTGTAGCGCACGGTGTCACCCTGCACGTACGGATCGAACGCGGCGCGCACGGCTGTGGCGACGCGCTCGCGCGTGGTGGCGTCGGCGCCTTGCAGGGCCAGCCCGACCGGGCCCAGCCGCGACAGGTAGCCGGCCAGCGCCGGCTCCGGCAGCGTGCAGGGCACGTCGGTCGGTCGGATGTCGATATCGGCCCAGCCGCTCGCTTGCACGATCGAGAGCACCCGCTCGCGGTCGCCGAAGGCAAACTGGCCCGGCGCGCCGGGCTGGCGCGGCGGCAGGTTCGGCAGCAGCGGGGCGGCGGCGCGCTCGGCGGTGGTCATGACGGGGTTCTCGGCGGCGCTGCGCCAGGCGATGCAGTGCAGCGTGGCGTCGG
>JABFVP010000670.1 GCA_013362725.1 Cupriavidus sp. | reverse complement strand
GCAGCGGGTCGTTGAAGATCGTGCGCAGGCGCTTGAGCGCGGCGCTGATGGCCGGCTGCGACTGGTTCAGGCGGATCGCCGTGCGCGACACGCTCTGCTCGGCGATCAGGATGCACAGCACGCGCAGCAGGTAGGTGTCGAACGGGTCGTCGGCGCGAATCATGGTGGGTCCGTAGCAGGGGAAATAAAGGAAGGCATGGCGGGTGCGGCTGCCGCCGCTCGCGGCGGTGCCGGTATGCCAGGCCATGGCGACTTTGTAGCGTGTCGCGCACCGCACGGCAACCGGTGGAACCCGGACCGGCGCCGCCGTTCTGCATGCGCGGCATTCCCGCGGCGGGCTGCTCAGGGTAATCCATAGGTCTGCAGGCGGCCGCCGCCGCTGCCCGCAAACCCGCGCCAGGCAACGGATGGCGGCCCATATCGACGCTGCTATGGGGCCTATACCAGCCCCCTCGTTTCGCATCGGCGGGCCATTCATATACTTGCTCCCAACCCGGCGGACCGCATGCACCGCCACCAGGCCCGGCCTGGCAGAACACCACAAGACAGGAGACATCATGTCGATCACGAAACAAGGCGTACCGGTCTTCGCCGGCACCGCCGAAGACGCCGAGGACAGCGTCTACCGCAAGGTAACCTGGCGCCTGCTGCCCTTCCTCGGGGTGCTGTGGGTGCTGGCGTGGCTGGACCGCGTCAACATCGGCTTCGCCAAGCTGCAGATGCTGGATTCGCTGGGCTTCAGCGAAGCCGTGTACGGGCTGGGCGCGGGCATCTTCTTCCTGGGCTACTTCTTCTTCGAGGTGCCGTCGAACATGCTGCTGCAGAAGATCGGCGCGAAGAAGACGATCATGCGCATCACCATCTGCTGGGGCGTGATCTGCATGCTGCAGACCTTCGTTACCACGCCCACGCAGTTCTACATCCTGCGCTTCCTGCTGGGCGCCTTCGAGGCGGGCTTCTACCCCGGCGTGATCCTGTACCTGACCTACTGGTATCCGTCGCAGCGCCGTGCGCGCGCCTTCGGCACCTTCATGTCGGCGTCCGCCATCGCCGGCGTGCTGGGCGGCCCGCTGGCCGGCTGGATCATGACCAGCATGGCCGGCGTCAACGGCATGCACGGCTGGCAGTGGCTGTTCGTGCTGGAAGGCATCCCGTCGGTGCTGGCCGGCATCTTTGCCTGGTTCTACATGACCGACAAGCCCGAGCACGCGCACTGGCTGTCCGACGCCGACAAGCGCGTGGTGCAGGACGCGCTCAAGCGCGACCACGCCGCCATGGGCGAGCGCGGCCACGACTGGCGCACGCTCTTCACCAACCCCAAGGTCTGGCTGCTGATCGCGATCTTCTTCTGCCTGCTGTGCGCCAACTCGACGCTGACCTTCTGGATCCCGACCATCATCAAGGACGTGGGCTTCACCACGCCGATGGCGGTGGGCTGGATCGCCGCGGTGGCCTACCTGTGCGGCGCCGCCGGCATGATCCTCAACGGCGCGCATTCCGACCGCCGCAATGAAGTGCGCTGGCATTTCAGCGGCGCGGCGCTGGTCGGCGGCGGTGCCATGGCCGTGCTGGCGGTGCTGCTGGGCGCGCAGGCGCTGTCGCCGGTGATCGCGCTGTTGGCCATGACCGCCGCGCTGGTCGGCACCATGAGCGCGATCCCGGTGTTCTGGCAGCTGCCCAACCGCTACCTGGCCGGCAGCGCCGCCGCGGTGGGCGTGGCCCTGATCAACTCGGTAGCCAACCTGGCCGGCTTCGGCGCCCCTTACGTGATGGGGCTGGTCAAGAACACCACCGGCAAGCTGACTTCCGGGCTGTACCTGGTGGCAGTGATCGAAGTACTGGCCGCGGTGCTGGTGCTGGTCGGCATCCGCCAGCTGCGCGGCAAGACCGCCAACCAAGGAGCCTGAGATGGACGACCACAGCTTTGACCCCGCGCGCCGGCGCTTCGCGCTGCAATCGATGACGCTGGGCGGCGGCGCGCTGCTGGCCGGCGCCAGCTGGGGCGCCACGCCGGATGCGCCAGCGCCCAACCAGACCGCGGCGCCGGTGCAGCAAGGCGGCCTGAGCCCGCGCCTGACGCTGCATGCGCTGGACACCTACCACGGCACGCCCGCGGCCGGCATGCGCGTGGAGATGTTCCGCATCGACCAGGGCCAGCGCACGCCGCTGCAGACCGTCACGCTGGCCGCCAACGGCCGCAGCGAGCCGCCGCTGCTGATCGGCGACAGCTACCGCACCGGCACCTACGAGCTGATCCTGCACGCCGACGAGTATTTCGCCGCGCGCAAGGCCAGCCTGCCGCAACCATCGTTCCTGTCGAAGATCCCGCTGCGCGTGCGCGTCACCGACGCCGGCCAGCGCATCCACCTGCCCGTGCTGTTCGGGCCGTGGAGCTACAACTACTACCGCGGCAGCTGAGCGCGCGGCCCAACCCGGAGAGATCGCATCATGGCAGGTATCAGCACCCATGTGCTCGACGTATCGCTGGGCCGCCCGGTGGCCGGCATGCAAGTCGAGCTGTTCGACGTCGCGGTGCAGCCGCCCCGGCTGCTCGCGCGCACCCGCACCAACCACGACGGCCGCACCGACGCGCCGATGCTGCCGCCGGCGCAGGCGCGCACCGGCGAGTTCGAGCTGCGCTTCTGGGTGGCGGACTATTTCCGCACCCCGGACGTGTTCGCCGACATCGTGCCGGTGCGCTTTACCATCGCGGATGCCGCGCAGCACTACCACCTGCCGCTGCTGTGTTCGCCGTGGAGCTTCGGCACCTATCGCGGCAGTTGAACGCCGGGGCGCAGGCCCGCGCTTACCGCGGCTTTAGCGGTGACGCCTGGAGGCCGGGTGCTGCTGACCGGTGCCAGCGAGGCGCAATGCCCGGCCAACTCACTCGGGCTCTATGCCCGCGGCCTTGATCACCTTGGCCCATTTCAGGGTTTCGCTGCGGACAAAGGCGGCCAGTTCCTCGGGCGTGGACGGCGCAGGCTCGCCGCCGCTGCGCGCAAAGTACTCGGTCGCCGCCGGACTGGTCAGCCCGTTGCGCATCAGTCCGCTCATCCGGTCCACCACGGGCTTTGGCGTCCCGGCCGGGAAAAAGGCGGCCGCCCACGCCACCATCTCATAGCCTGGCAAGCCGCTTTCGGCCATGGTCGGAACTTCCTTCAGGACCGGATTGCGCTGCGCCGTGGTCACCGCGACAGCGCGCAGCTTGCCAGCCTGGATCAACGGCATGGCTGGCGATACATCACTGATCATAAAGTCGACCTGGTGTCCCATCAGGTCGGTGAGCGCCAGCGGCACGCCCTTGTACGGCACGTGCAGCGCCTGCACGCCGGCCAGCATCTTGTAGAGCTCGCTGGCGATACGGGTGGAGGAACTGCCGCTGGCAAACGTGAGCTCCCCTTGCCTGGCGCGGGCCAGCGCCGTCAGGTCCGCCAGCGTGCGTACCGGACTGTCGGACGGCACCACCAGCACCAGCCCGCACTTGACGATCAGCGATGCCGGCGCGAAGTCCTTGACCGGATCATAAGGAAGCTTCTTGAACAAGGACGCGTTGGCGGCATGCGTGGTATTGGTCGTCACCATCATGGTGTAGCCGTCGCCAGGTGCGCCGGCGACGGCCTTGGCCGCAATGAAGCCGTTGGCACCGGGGCGGTTGTCGACCACGACGGGCTTGCCGGTCAGCGCGGTGATGCGCTCGCCGATGAAGCGGGCGCTGCTGTCGGTACCGCTGCCCGCCGGGAACGGCACGATGACGCGGATCGCCTTCTCAGGGTACTGGCCAGCATCCGCGGCCCGCGCCGCCCCGATCGTCGCTGTCGCCGCAGCCAGCGGCAGCAGCAGTCCGATTGCCGCCTTGCGCATGCATGGATGGATCATGGTTGTCTCCTCGTGCCTTTGGCATCTGTTGATAGTCCCTGCGCCGGCTGCGGCCAGGTTGCTCCAGGGCGTCGTGCGCGCGCACCAGGATGGCCTCGCATCCGCTCGCCAGCGCGGCGAAGCTGAAACGCCCGTGCTCCGGCACAAAGATCCAGTCGCCGGATTTGGCGCTGAAGCCTTGGCCGTTGATCTCGCCGCTGACCGACCCCGACTGCAGGAACAGCACTTGCTCGGTCCCCGGCACCGTATGGGCTTCGGCGCCACCGGAGGCCTGCACCGCAAGCATCAAATCTCCAGGTGACGCGCATTGACCGTCTGGCGCGTGATAACGGGCCGGACAACCGCTCCGTGGTAGTGAGGCAGGCCGCTGGTTAGCTTTCTTCCCGGGCGGCCGCCTTCGGTATCGCAAGTTCGGGATAGCGCTCGGTCAGCTGGGCGGGCATTTCCACGTCCAGGATGAAGCGGTCGCCGCGATACCAGAAGCGGCCTGCCGTCAGCACGTTGCCATCGACGTCCAGCGTGGTGCGGACCATGCGCGCCACCGGCGCCGCAAAGGCATAGTCCAGCGCGCGCGCCAGCATGGCGTCGGCTGGTTCCACGGTCATGGTCTGCCGCATCATGCCAAGACGGTCGCCCAGTTGCTGCCGTAGCAGGTGGGCAATCTTGTGGTGCTGCTCGGCGCCGCGCGGGAACCTGGCGAACACCGGTTCCGCCACATACAGGTCGATCAGGCAGAACGGCATGCCGTCATGCACATGCAGCTTGCGCAGCATCACATAGCGGTCCATCAACACGCCGCAAGTAGCAAGCCCGGGCGGCAGGATCACCCCCTTGCGCTTTTCCAGGATGCGGATCTCGAGATCGCTGGCGCCGACCGAGACATCATTGAT
>JABFVP010000286.1 GCA_013362725.1 Cupriavidus sp. | reverse complement strand
CGGCCATGTCGTGCACGAACCAGGTCAGGGTGTCCGGGGCGGCATGCCGGCGCCAGCCATCGTCGAGCACGCCGTCCAGCGGCGGCAGGCTGTCTTCGGGCCAGGCGTGGGTGAACAGGTAGGCGGCGAGGGTGCCGCGCTGCGCGGGATCGTGTGCGACCCAGCAGGTGGCCGGCGACAGCGCCAGCCGGCTCGCCAGCGCTGTTTCGCCTTCGAGCAGTACCTCGGTATAGCAGCTGGCCTGCACCGCCAGCACGGCCGGCAGGTCGGACAAGACCATGGGCCGCACGGTGAAATTCATCATCGGCGGATTATACCGGCGCGCTTTGCGTGGCCAGGCGCCAGGGCGCATTTGGCAAGGCGCAGCAAGGCTTTCAGGGTTCTCCCGGCTATGGTTTACGTGCCTGTGGCGGCCCGGACATTGTCCTTACAATTTTCATAAACAAATAACGGAAACTGCCTCGCCAATCCTTTTTCCCCAGAACCAGTTTGCCGTCTCCTCAGGAGACGGGTCGGAGGAAAACGATGTCCGAAGTGCGCAACTTGTCGCGACTTTGGCGAGGTAAAGCGAAACTCGCGCCGCGCCTGCCGGCGGCCGCTGCGCGGCGCTGGCTCCCGCCCGTGCTGTGCCTGGTCGCCTTAGGTTGCGCCACGCTTGCGTTCGCCGTGCCAGCCAGGCCCGCGCATGCCGGCACCCAGCCGCTTGCGCGCAGCATGTCGTTCCCGGATCGGCCGATGCGCCTGATCGTGCCGTTCCCGGCCGGCGGCGTCGCCGACGCGGTGGCGCGGATGCTGGCCGAGCGCCTTTCGGCCAGGCTCGGCGTGCCGGTCGAGGTCGACAACCGTCCCGGCAGCGCCGGCACCATCGCCGGCGACGTCGTCGCCAAGGCCAGCTCCGACGGCCATACGCTGCTGTTCCACCAGGCCAACATGCTGATCCAGCCGGGGCTGGAGCCGGTGCCCTACGACGTCGTGCGCGATTTCACGCCGGTGGCGCGCGTCGCCACCACGCCGCTGTTTCTGGTGATCGACGCCCGCCTGCCGATGCGCACCCCGGAACAATGGATGACCGCGGTGAAGTCGAGTCCCGGTTCCTACAGCTACGGCTACGGCCAGCCCGGCAGTCCTTCGCACCTGTACGCCGAATACGCGGTGCGCGGCCTGCGCGGCGGCGTGCCGCTGGTCACGGCCAAGGGCGAGGCCGCGGTGGTGCAGGAGATGCTGGCCGGCCGCATCAGCGCCTGCTTCTGTTCGTTCGCGGCGGTCCATAGCCAGATCAAGAGCGGGGGGCTGCGGCTGGTCGGCGTGACCGGCGTGGCACGTTCCCCGCTGGCACCGCTGGTGCCGACGCTGCAGGAATCGGGGCAGGACGGCTACGCCGCGGCGGCCTGGTTTGGCGTAATGGCGCCGGCCAAGACGCCGCGCGCCATCGTGGCGCGGCTGGCCGGCGAGCTCGATGGCGTGATGGCCGAACGCGAGGTGCGCTCGCGCTTGCAGGCCGCCGGCCTGACACCGCTGCGCGACTCGCCGGAGGCGTTTGCCACCGCGATCCGCTCGGAATCGATCCAATGGCAGGTCATCCTGAAGGACGTGCCGATCGCGCAGGAGCCCTGAGCGGCACTGCGGCGTGGCGGGAGACTGGCCGGTTTCCGGCGGCAACCGGCCGGATTGCCTGGCGGCCAGGAGAATTCTGAGCCACCACAGGCACGCTTCATGTGGCGCGGGACACACGGGTGCCAGCAGGGCTAGGTAGTACACCTTATAATGCGCCCCTGTCCCGACCGGTGCCAACGTGACCGCTTCTGCTCAAAACCTTGTCGAACTGACTGCGGTGGATTTCGCCTACGCGGACCACGGCAAGCCGATCCTGTCCGGCCTGACCATGCAATTCCCGCGCGGGAAAGTGATCGCGGTGATGGGCGGATCGGGCTGCGGCAAGACCACGGTGCTGCGGCTGATTGGCGGGCAGGTTAGGCCGCAGGCGGGCGCGGTGCGCTTTGCCGGCACCGACATCCACCAGCTAGACACCCCCGGCCTCTACGCCGTGCGCCGCCAGATGGGCATGCTGTTCCAGTTCGGCGCACTGTTTACCGACCTGTCGGTGTTCGACAACGTCGCCTTCCCGCTGCGCGAGCACACCGACCTGCCCGAGTCGATGATCCGCGACCTGGTGCTGATGAAGCTCAACGCGGTCGGCCTGCGCGGCGCGCGCGAGCTGATGCCGTCGCAGATCTCCGGCGGCATGGCGCGGCGCGTGGCGCTGGCGCGCGCGATCGCGCTGGATCCGGCGCTGCTGATGTATGACGAGCCCTTCGCCGGCCTGGATCCGATCTCGCTGGGGCTGACCGCGCGGCTGATCCGCAGCCTCAACGACGCGCTCGGCGCCACCACCATCATCGTCTCGCACGACGTGCACGAGACCTTCCAGATCGCCGACTACGTCTATTTCATTGCCGACGGGCGCATCGCCGCAGAAGGCACGCCCGAGGCCCTGCGCGCTTCCACCGATCCCTTCGTGCACCAGTTCGTCCACGCCGAGGCCGACGGCCCGGTGCCGTTCCACTATGCCGGACCGTCGCTGACCGAGGATTTCGTCGGAGGCGCGCGATGACCGGCTTGGTGACGGGCTTCTTCAGCGCCATCGGCGCGGTCGTGCGCCGCAGCATTTCCGGGCTGGGCCACGCCACGCGCATGTTCCTGGCGGTGCTGGCGCTGTCGCCGGCGCTGCTGCGCCGCTTCCGGCTGGTGACCGACCAGGTCTTCTTCGTCGGCAACCTGTCGCTGGTGATCATCGCGGTGTCGGGCCTGTTCGTTGGCTTCGTGCTGGGGCTGCAGGGCTACTACACCCTCAACCGCTACGGCTCCGAGCAGGCGCTGGGGCTGCTGGTGGCGCTGTCGCTGGTGCGGGAGCTGGGCCCGGTGGTGACCGCGCTGCTGTTCGCCGGCCGCGCCGGCACGTCGCTGACCGCCGAGATCGGGCTGATGAAGGCGGGCGAGCAGCTCACGGCGATGGAAATGATGGCGGTGAACCCGCTCCAGCGCGTGGTCGCGCCGCGCTTCTGGGCCGGCGTGATCGCCATGCCGGTGCTGGCCGCGATCTTCAGCGCGGTGGGCATCCTGGGCGGCTACGTGGTCGGGGTGCAGCTGATCGGCGTCGACGCCGGTGCCTTCTGGTCGCAGATGCAGGGCGGCGTCGATGTGCGCGCCGACGTGCTCAATGGCGTCATCAAGAGCTTTATCTTTGGCATCGCGGTGACGTTCATTGCGCTGTACCAGGGGTTCGAGGCCAAGCCCACGCCGGAAGGCGTCTCGCGCGCGACCACCCGCACCGTGGTGATCGCGTCGCTGGCGGTGCTGGGGCTGGATTTCCTGCTGACGGCGCTGATGTTCAGCAATTGAGGCGGATGCCCGCCGCAACGATGCGGGCAGTACGATAACAAGACGGCAGCGACAGACAATACGGGGTTGAAGAAAGAGATTCCATGAAAAAGAACACACTCGATTTCTGGGTGGGGCTGTTTGTGGCGGCAGGGTTCGTCGCCTTGCTCTTCCTGGCCCTCAAGGCGGGAAATATGAGCGCCTTCAGCTTCCAGGACACCTATAGCGTGCAGGCCCGCTTCGACAATATCGGCGGGCTCAAGCCGCGCGCGCCGGTCAAGAGCGCGGGCGTGGTGGTCGGCCGGGTCGCCGCGATCCGCTTCGACGACAAGACCTATCAGGCTACCGTCGAGATGAGCCTGGAGACGCGCTACCAGTTCCCCAAGGACACCTCGGCCAAGATCCTGACCTCGGGCCTGCTGGGCGAGCAGTACATCGGGCTGGAAGCCGGCGGCGACACCGCCATGCTGGCCAACGGCGCGCGCATTACCATGACGCAGTCGGCGGTGGTGCTCGAAAACCTGATCGGGCAGTTCCTGTACAACAAGGCCGCCGATGCCGGCGGCGGCTCGTCCCCCGGCGCGAGCGCGCCGGCCCCGGCTGGAGATCTCAAGTGAACGCCGCCCGCCCCATCCGCAACCTCCTGGCCACCGCCGCCGCCGCCGCGGCGCTTGCCGGTTGCGCCACCGGCCCCACCGCCAACCCGAAAGACCCGCTGGAGCCGTTCAACCGCGAGGTCTCGAAGATCAACGAGGACTTCGACAAGGGCATCCTGCGCCCGGTGGCCGAACTCTATGCCGACTATATGCCGACGCCGGTGCAGCGCGCCGTGGAGAACTTCTTCTCCAATGTCAGCGACGTCTATTCGGCGGTGAACAACCTGCTGCAAGGCAAGCCGACGCGCGCGGCCGAAGACACCATGCGCGTGGCGATGAACACCGTGCTGGGCATCGGCGGCCTGATCGACATCGCCACCCCGGCCGGCCTGCCAAAGTACAAGGAAGACTTCGGCCAGACGCTGGGCGTGTGGGGCGTGCCGGCCGGCCCATACCTGGTGCTGCCGCTGTTCGGGCCGAGCACCTTTCGCGACACCGCCGGCATGCTGGTCGACCGCCAGGCCGATCCGTCGGCGTACTTCTACCCGGTTTCGCTGCGCAATTCGCTGGTTGGCGTGCGCATCGTCGCCGGCCGCGCCCAGCTGCTGGGGGCGAGCAACCTGCTGGAGCAGGCGGCGCTGGACAAGTACTCGTTCCTGCGTGACTCCTATCTGCAACGGCGCCAGTACCTGATCTACGACGGCAATCCGCCGGGTGGCGAAGACGAAGCCGAAGCCGATGGCGCGGCGCCGGCGCCCGCTGCGCCCGGTGCCACTGCCGCGCCGGCTCCGGCTCCGGCTCC
>JABFVP010000605.1 GCA_013362725.1 Cupriavidus sp. | reverse complement strand
GCAGCTTCGGCACCGATGCGCAGGCGCTGGCACTGGCCCGGCGCATCGTCGCCAGCGGCTTGGATCGCGCGCTGCCGACCGACTACCACCGCATGTTCTGCTACATGCCGTTCGAGCACGCGGAGTCGCTGGAGGACCAGGACGAGGCGGTGCGCCTGATGACGCAGCTGCGCGACGCCAGCGGCGGAGCGGTGGATGCGGTCGAGTGGGCCGAGAAGCACCGCGCGATCATCGCGCGCTTTGGCCGCTTCCCTCACCGCAATGCGGTGCTGGGCCGGCCGAGTACGGCCGGGGAACAGGCGTTCCTGCGGCAGCCGGGCTCTTCCTTCTGAACCCGGCCCGGAAGCCGGCGCGCGCTCAGGTCTGGTCGCGCGCCTGCTGCCACTTGTCGACGCGTACGCGCGGCGCGGCCGCAAGCTGCGCCAGCAGGCCGGCGGGCGTGTCGGCCACGTGCAGCAGATCTGCATGCACGCGCTTGAGGAAGCCTTCCTGTACGGCATGCGACAGGAAGCCCAGCATGCCGTCGTAGAACCCGGCCAGGTTCAGCAGGCCCACCGGCTTGGCGTGGTAGCCCAGCTGCAGCCAGGTGAAGGTCTCGAACAGTTCCTCGAAGGTGCCGACGCCGCCGGGCATGGCGACAAAGGCGTCGGCGCGGTCGGCCATCATCTGCTTGCGCTCGTGCATGTTGCGCACCACGTGCAGCTCGGTCAGGCCGCGATGGCCCACTTCCTTCTGCATCAGCGCTTCCGGGATGATGCCGATGGCACGGCCGCCATGCTCGAGCACAGCGTCGGCGACGATGCCCATCAGGCCCACCTTGCCGCCGCCGTACACCAGCGCCAGGTCGCTTTCCGCCAGGGTGCGGCCGAGCAGGCGCGCGCCCTCGGCGTATTCGGGACGGTTGCCGGGGCTGGAGCCGCAATACACGCAGACGGATTTCACTTCGCTTCCTTTGCCGCGCCGGCGGCCTTGGCTGCCGCGTAGTCGCGCGCCAGCTGGTCGAATGCCTCCCGCGCCCGGCCGCGCAGGTAGGGCGCCAGGATCGAGAAGATGTGGTAGCTCGAGCCGTGCAGGTAACCGCGGATCTGCTCGGGATCGTTGTACTGGCGCGGATGCTGCACGAACTGGAACGACAGCCAGTAGGTTGCGACCACCACCATGTTGGTGCAGATGGCCTCGACCTGCTCGGGCGTGGCTTCCATCTCGCCGTCCTCGATGAACTGGCGGCAGATCTCGTGCGCAAAGCGCTGTTTCTGCTCGACGATGCGCTTGAAGTTGGTCTCCAGCATCCGGTTGCGCGCCAGCAGGTCGTTGATGTCGCGGTACAGGAAGCGGTAGTTCCACAGGAACTCGGACATGTACTGCAGGTAGCCCCAGCTTTCGTCGAGCGTGGCCTTGTGGTCGTCCGGCATCTTCAGGCGGCGCTCCATCTCCTGCTCGAAGCGCACGAAGATCGAGTTGATGATGTCGTCCTTGTTGCGGAAGTGGTAGTAGAGATTGCCGGGGCTGATCTCCATCGCTTCCGCGATCGTGGTGGTGGTGACGTTGGGCTCGCCGACTTCGTTGAACAGGCGCAGCGAGACGTCGAGGATGCGGTCCCTGGTGCGGCGGGGGCCGGTTTGCGGTTTCGGTTCCATGGGCGTCCGGGCGATCGGTGCGATCGGTAAGTCGGGGGCAGGGTAGCGATTATAAGCAATCGGCCTGCCGCGCCCCGCGTGCGCCCGTCTCGGCCCCCCCGGGCCGGATCATCCCGCCAGCGCCTGCGCCCACCGCGCCACGTGCGGCCCGGCAATGGTGATCCAGGTGCCGCCGCACAGCACCAGCGCCAGCATCACCGCCGCGCTGCCGAAGTCCTTGGCGCGCTTGGACAGGCTGTGCCGCTCCAGCGAGATGCGGTCGACTGCGGCCTCGACGCTGGAGTTGAGCAGCTCGACGATCAGCACCACCAGCAGCGTGCCCAGCAGCAGGATGCGCTCGACCGCCGTCACTGGCAGCAGCAGGGCGCACGGCGTCAGCAACGCCACCAGGGTCAGCTCCTGGCGGAACGCGCTCTCCTCCAGCACCGCATAGCGCAGCCCGGACAGCGAATTGATCGCCGCATGCCAGGCGCGCGCCAGGCCCCGGTTGCCCTTGTGCGGATTCTGGTCGATCGAGTATTCAGCGCTCTGCATGGCGGGCGGCGGCCTCTGCATTGGCGGGTCGGACGGCAGTTCCGGATGCGGTTTCGGCATGGGTTTGCTGGGCGGAAGGCTTGGGTGTGACGGTTGAGGCCGCTGCGCCGCCCTGGCCTGGTGTGGTAGCGGCGAACGGCCGCAGGTGGGCCAGGAACTGCTCTGACGCGGCGCGCCACGAGAAGCGCTCGGCATGGGCCCGCGCCGTGGCGCGGTCGATGCGCAGCGCTTCCAGGCAGGCCTCGCGCAGGTCTTCGTGCATCACGCCGGCGGGGCTGTCGCCGAGCACGTCGATCGGCCCCGTGACCGGATACGCGGCCACCGGCAACCCGCTGGCCAGCGCTTCCAGCAGCACCAGGCCGAAGGTGTCGGTGCGGCTCGGGAACACGAACACGTCAGCGGAAGCATACACCCGCGCCAGCTCGGGCTGGCTCAGCACGCCCAGGTAGTTGGCGCCGGGATAGCGCGCGCGCAGCGCCGGCAGCGCCGGGCCGTCGCCGACCACCCATTTGGAGCCGGGCAGGTCCAGCGCCAGGAACGCCTCGACGTTCTTTTCCACCGCCACGCGGCCGACGTACAGGAAGATCGGGTGCGCGGTGTTGAGCGCATTGGCGCGCTGCGGCGTAAACACGTCCAGGTCCACGCCGCGCGTCCACAGCACGGCGTTGGTAATGCCGTAGCGCCGCAGGTCGTCCAGCACCACCGGCGTCGGCGCCATCACCGCCTGCGCGGGGCCGTGGAACCAGCGCAGGAAGCGGTAGGTCCACGCCAGCGGAATGCCGAAGCGCGCCTGCACATATTCAGGAAAGCGCGTGTGGTAGGCCGTGGTGAAGGGCAGCTTGCGGCGCAGCGCATGGCTGCGCGCGGCCAGCCCGAGCGGGCCTTCGGTGGCGATGTGCAGCGCGTCGGGGCCGAAGGCCTCGATGCGCCGGCGCACGCGCGCGCCCGGCAGCAGCGACAGCCGGATCTCGGGGTAGGTCGGGCAGGGCACCGTGCGGAATTCCAGCGGCGTGATCATGTCGACCGTGTGGCCCATCGCCTCCAGTTCGCGGCGCGTGGACTTGAGCGTGCGCACCACGCCATTGACCTGCGGTTCCCAGGCATCGGTGACGATCAGGATCTTCATGCAGCCTCCTTGGGCGCGGTGGAAGGGCAATGCGGAGGGCGCCGGGCGGGTGGCGCCATGCAAAAAAATGCGTGGACGGTGCGGCTCAGCCGGCCACGGCAGCACGGCGCCGGCGGCGCATGGCGGGCGCGGGCGCGTCGAGCAGCGTGGTCCAGTAGACGATCTTCAGTTCGCCTTCCAGGGTTTCGACCAGCGCCGACAGGCTTTCGACCCAGTCGCCGTCGTTGCAGTAGAGCTGGCCGTTGACCTCGCGGATCTCGGCCTTGTGGATATGGCCGCAGACCACGCCGTCGCAGCCGCGGCGACGCGCCTCGTCGACCATCGCGCTCTCGAACGCGCCGATGTAGTTGACCGCGTTCTTGACCTGGTGCTTCAGGTACTGCGACAGCGACCAGTACGGAAAGCCCAGGCGCGCGCGCAGCCGGTTGAAGTGCCGGTTGAGCGCCAGGATCACGGTGTAGAGCGAGTCGCCCAGGTAGGCCAGCCAGCGCGCGTGCTGCACCACGCCGTCGAACAGGTCGCCGTGCACCACCCACAGGCGGCGCCCGCTGGCGGTGACGTGGATCGCCTCTTCGCGCACGGTGATGTCGCCGAAGGCCATGCCGTCGAACTGGCGCGCGGCTTCGTCGTGGTTGCCGGGGACATAGATCACCTCGGTGCCCTTGCGCGCCTTGCGCAGCAGCTTCTGCACCACGTCGTTGTGGCTTTGCGGCCAGTACCAGCCGCGGCGCAACTGCCAGCCGTCGATGATGTCGCCGACCAGGTAAAGCTGGTCGGATTCGTTGTGCTTGAGGAAATCCAGCAGGTAGTCGGCCTGGCAGCCGGGCGTGCCCAGGTGGATGTCCGACAGCCAGATGGCACGGTAGCGCTGGATCGGGTGGGGCTCGGGGGAATAGGTTTCCTGCGTTTCGCGCGGCGGCGCCAGCGCGGCGCCATCGAGCGCCGGCGCCATGAAGGCGGTCACCGGCGCAGCGGCGCCGCTGTCAGCGCTGCGGCGCAGCCATGGCGCCAGTTGCGAGGCCTTCGACAGATACCCGCGGGCAGATCGGATTGCTTGCACCATGCCAGTCCTGGTTGCGGCGATGGCAGCATTCAGCCAGCCAGCAATGACGCGACGGTGACGAAAACATGACTGACATGTGAATCGTTGCGGCCGCGGGACAGCGCGGCCATCGGCGGCTCAGCGGCCGCGCGCGGACAGCTCGGCCAGTGCGTCGAGCACGGCACGCACCGCGGCGGGATGCCGCAGCAGCGACACATGGCCGATGCCGGACAGCGGGATATGTCCGGCGCCGTCGAGCCAGCCGGTGCAGGGCGGGCCCGCGATCGAATCGTGCCAGCTGAAGATCGAGATCATGCGCGCGCGCAGCCGCGGCGTTTCGGCGGCCGCGAGCGCGCGCAGCCAAGGGCTGCCGCAGCGCATCTGGCGCGCATTGTGGCCGCCGCCGAAGCGCGCCAGCGCGCTGCCGTGGTGCGGGC
>JABFVP010000441.1 GCA_013362725.1 Cupriavidus sp. | reverse complement strand
ACGGGAAAGGTGCAGCGCACCGCTACCTGAACGCCGGCTCGTCAAAGCTGCGCAGTTTGCGCGAATGCAGCTGTTCGACGCCGTTCTCGCGCAGGATGCGAATCGCTTCCAGGCCGATGGTCATGTGCTGGCTGACGCGCTGGCGATAGAACGCGTTGGCCATGCCGCGCAGCTTGAGTTCGCCATGCAGCGGCTTGTCCGATACGCACAGCAGGGTGCCGTACGGCACGCGCAGGCGGAAGCCGTTGGCCGCCACCGCCGCGCTCTCCATGTCGATGGCGATCGCGCGCGACTGGTTGAAGCGCGCGTACAGCGCCTTGGACTTCAGCTCCCAGTTGCGGTCGTCGGTCGACACCACCGTGCCGGTGCGCATGCGCGTCTTCATCTCGTTGCCGGACAGCCCGGTCACGCGCGCCACGGCTTCCTGCAGCGCCACCTGGATCTCGGCGATCGGCGGCACCGGCACCCACGGCGGCAGGTCATGGTCGAGCACGTGGTCGTCGCGCACATAGGCGTGCGCCAGCACGTAGTCGCCGAGCTGCTGCGAGCGGCGCAGGCCGCCGCAGTGGCCCACCATCAGCCAGCAATGCGGGCGCAGCACGGCGAGGTGGTCGGTCATGGTCTTGGCGTTGGACGGCCCCACGCCGATATTGACCAGCGTCACGCCCAGCTTGTCGCCGCGCACCAGGTGATAGGCCGGCATCTGCGGCAGCACGCGCGGGCGCGTGGCGTCGTCGGGTTCGGGCGCGCCCAGGTCCTGCACCACGTCGCCGGGCTCGACGAAGCGCGTGTAGCCGCCGCCATCGCCATTGCCGTTGCCATTCCCCATCAGCGCGCGCCCCAGCGCGACGAACTCGTCGACATAGCGCTGGTAGTTGGTGAACAGCACGAAGCGCTGGAAGTGCTGCGGCGCGGTGCCGGTGTAGTGGTACAGCCGCTGCAGCGCCAGGTCCACGCGCTCGGCGGGGAACAGCGACAGCGGCCAGGCCTCGCCCGGTACCGGCTCGTAGGTGCCGTTGGCAATGCCGTCGTCGATGCGGTTCAGCTCCGGCAGCACGAACGAGGCTTCCAGCTCGCGCGCCTGGGTATAGCTGATGTCGGTGGTCGAGGCCTCGATCACGAACGGCAGCGGGATCGGGCGCCGGCTCAGTCCGACCACCACCGGCACGCGGTGATAGCGCATCAGGCGCTCGATCTGGTCGCGGTAGTAGTCCGCCAGCAGGTCGGGGCGCGTCACCGTGGTGCCGTAGACGCCGGGGTACGCCACCGTGCCCCAGGAGGGACGGCTGTCGGTCACCATGGTCTCGATGTTGACCGAAATGCCCAGGTACGGATAGCACGCATGCGCGGCCGAGGGCAGCGGCTTGCCGCCGGCGAAGGCATCGAAGCGCGCGCGCACGGCGCCGACCGATGCATCGTAGATCTCGCGAATGCGGGCAACCGCCGCATCCGCGTCGGTGAACTCGGCGAGCTGGTCGGCCGGATGCGCGGAGGAGAATACGGGGGCGTTCATGGAGGCCATGATACCGCGCCGGAGCGTCGCGGTGAGCAACGCCCCGGTGCGCCGGCCGCCAAATTGACGCGCCCGCGCACGCTCGCTACACTCCGCCAATTGCGCGGCACGGCTTGCCGTGCCGTTCTCGACTCGCGGCGCCCCTGGTGGCAAGGGGCGGCGAGGGGCCGTACATGCTTTGCTGGGAGAGCCGCCAATGGAAATCCGTAACCTGTTGCCCGACGACCTCGAGGCAGCCAGACAGCTACTGATCGCCAATGGCTGGGCCCACCGGGTGGGCGGCCCCGAGAAGTTCGCGCGACTGGTGGCCAATTCGCAGCGCGTCGCCGTGGCGGTCGAGAAAGGCGAGGTCATCGGCTTTGCCCGCGCGCTGTGCGACGACGTCTGCGACGGTTTCCTGTCGATGGTGGTAGTGGCGCCCGGCCACCGCCGGCACGGCATCGGCCGCGCGCTGGTGCGGCATATCGTCGGCAGCGATCCCGATATCAGCTGGATGCTGCGCGCGGCGCGCTCGTCCGAAGCCGCCTTCTTCGGCCAGCTCGGCTTTACCCCCTCGATGGTCGCGATGGAGCGGCGCCGGCCCTGAACGTGCCCGGGCCGGCACCAACCGCGCTAGCGGTCGTTGCGGACCGGGCCATATTCGGCCGGCACCCACGTATAGCCGGCAGTGTCGCGTCGCACATGGCCCAGGCCCGGGAACGGCATGTGCGCGCCCCCTACCCACAACCTGCCCCTGACGGCCTGCTCCAGGATGCGCTTGCGCGTGATCACGGCCTGGTGGCTGTCGACGTCGAACTCGATCGCGACCTGCGGCCGGCGCAGCTGCAGCGCGTGGTTGTGCACGATGTCGCCCCACAGCAGCAGGCTGTCGTTGCCGTCGGTGAACAGGTAGCCGCTGTGCCCGGGGGTATGCCCGCTGGCAGGCACCACACGCACGCCGGGAACAACCTCGCTGCCCGCGCCGCCATTGAAGGTGCGCAGGCGCTGCGCCGCCTGGTACGGCGCGATCGCGGCACGCGCCATGGCGAACAGGCCCTGCGCCTGCTTCGGCGCGGCGGCGGCGTTGGCGTCGCTCAGCCAGTAATCGAGTTCGGCCTTGTCGACATAGACCGTGGCGTTGGGGAACGCGGCCTTGCCGTCCGCGGCCAGGCCGCAGGCATGGTCGCCATGCAAGTGCGTCAGCAACACGGTGTCGATTTGCTCGGGCGCGTAGCCCGCGGCGCGCAGGTTCTCGCCGATGCGTCCCAGCGTCGGCCCGAAGCAGCCGGCGGCACCGGTGTCGACCAGCACCAGGCGGGTGCCGGTATGGATCAGGTAGGCGTTGACGGCGGTCTGCATGCCCGGCGTCGACGCCACGAACATGCGCGCCAGCAGGCTCTGCACTTCGCGCGCGCTGGTGTACTTGAAGAGCTGGGGATCCAGGTCGATGTAGCCGTCATAAAGCGCGGTGACTTCCAGCTGGCCGACCATCATGCGGTAGTAGCCCGGCACCTGGGTCTTCTGCTGCGCCGGGGGCGTGGCGGGCTGCGCGCTGGCCTCGCCTGCGGCGAGCACGGCGCCGCCCATGGCGATGGCGATGACGGCGCTCGATACGGCCTGGCGCAACGCCGGGCGCGCACGCCGGCTGAAGGTGGCATGGCGCACCAAGGACTGCAGCTTCATATCCTGATCCTGTTCTGATTGGTGTTGTCGAGGAGCAGGCCGGCACCAGCGGGCGCGCGGCCAGCGCATATCTTAGCCGCGCCTTGCCCGACAAGGCCGCAAGGGTCAAAGCGTACCTACTTCTGCGTAAAAAACGGGGCTATGTGGCCGCCCATGGGCCCCGTTTTCCATGCATGGGAGCTTGCGCCGCCCGGTTTTTACTCTGGCTGGATATTCGCCGCCTTGATGATGCGGCCCCACTTGCCGGACTCCTGCGACTGGAACTTCGCCAGTTCCGCGGGCGTGCTGGTGAAGACCTCGGTGCCGGTCGACTTGTAGAAGCCGGCAGCGGTCTCGCTGCGCGCGGCCTTCACCATCATCGCGTTGAGCTTGGCCACCACCGGCTGCGGCGTCCCCGCGGGCGCGTAGGCGGCGAACCAGTAGCTCATCTCGTAGCCCTTGACGCCGGCCTCATCGATGGTCGGCACCTCCGGCGCCAGCGGCGAGCGGGCCTTGCCCGACACGCCCAGCGCGCGCAGCTTGCCGCTCTTGACCTGCGGCAGGCCGGTGGCGGTATCGGTGATCATCATCTGGATCTGGTTGCCAAGCAGGTCGGTGATGGCGAGCGGGTTGCTCTTGTACGGCACGTGCAGCAGCTGCACCTGCGCCATCTGCTGGAACAGCTCGCCGGCAATGCGCGACGACGAGCTGCCGCTGCCGAAGCTGAGCTTGCCCGGCTGCTGCCGTGCCAGCGCGATGAACTCGCCCACGGTCTTGGCCGGCACCTGCGGATTGACAACCATGATCTGGCCGCCGCGTCCCAGCGCCGTGATGGGCGCGTAGTCCTTGACCGGGTCGTAGGGCAGCTTCTTGAACAGGTGCTCGTTGGCCGCATGCGTGGTGTTGGTGCTGATCAGCACGGTATAGCCGTCCGGCGCCGCCTTGGCCACATCGGACGCGGCGATAAAGCCGTTGGCGCCGGGCTTGTTGTCGACCACCACGGTGACCTTGCTGTCCACCGTGATGGCCTGGCCGATGGCGCGCGCGAGCTGGTCGGTGGCGCTGCCCGCGGCAAACGGCACCACGAAGCGGATCGGCTTGTCGGGAAACTCGGCCCAGGCCTGGCCCGCGGGCAGGATCAAGACGAGCGCGGCAGCGGCCAGTGGCTTGAAGAACGGATGCATGTGAGGTCTCCTGTTGAAATCGTTATCGGTGAAGGCAAGGGTTCAAGGGCGGTCCGAAGCCCCCGGCGCGAGCCGCGGCGGCACCGGGATCTCGAGCTGCAGCAGGCGGAACGACAGCGCCTTGCCGTGGGTGTCGAGGTTGAGCGCATCGTTGACGCCGCCATCGAGCACGCCGTCGAGCACGAAGTTCATCGCGTGCAGCGACGGCACCAGGTAGCGCGTGACCGCCGTGGGCCGGCGCTCGCGAAACAGCGCGCGCACCGCGTCTTCGGTCACGTGCGCGACCAGGTGGTCGAAGTCGCGCGGGTCATAGGCGATCACGCTGATGTTGGAACGGTCGCCCTTGTCGCCGGTGCGGCCATGGGCGAACTGGTAGATCGCGGCGGTGGCGGTCATGGCGGCCTCCTCAGTCGATGAAGGTAAAGGTGGGCGTGACGGCGGCG
>JABFVP010000288.1 GCA_013362725.1 Cupriavidus sp. | reverse complement strand
ACGATCACGGTGGAGCGGTCGCCGAGCTGGATCTCGGTGGCGCGCACGTTGATGCGGCGGATGTCGCCCTCGACGCCGGCGATGCTGACCATGTCGCCCACCTTGACCGGGCGCTCGGTCAGCAGGATCAGGCCCGAGACGAAGTTCTTCACGATCTCCTGCAGACCGAAGCCGATGCCGACCGACAGCGCGCTGACGATCCACGCCAGGTTGTCCCAACGCACGCCCAGCAGCGACAGCGTCAGCAGCACCAGCAGCACGTAGCCGACATTGCTGAACAGCGTGATCAGCGACGCGCGCAGCCCGGGCTCCATGCACAGCTTGGGCAGCAGCTCCGCGTCCAGCCAGCGCCGCACCGTGCGCAGCAGCCAGATGCCCACGCCCAGCGCGACCAGCGCATTCAGGATGCGCTCGGGCATGATGTTCAGGCTGCGCAGCTTGTCGCCGCCCAGCACGGTGACCAGGCTGTTGAACAGGTCCGCGGGGGTGGTGCCGAAGCCGCCGGTCAGCAGCGCCACCACCGCCAGCAGCAGCAACAGGCTGGCGCCGATGCCGGACAGGATGGTGGCGGCCTGTTCCAGGCGCGCATCGTCGACGCCGAACAGCTGCTTGATTACCTGGCCGCTGGCGTGCTGGGTCGAGAACAGGCTTTCGCACAGGTCGCGCGTGACCTGGGTCAGCAGGTACAGGCTGCACAGCACGATGTCGAACCAGACCAGCTCGTAGGTCAGGAAGCGCGCAAAGCTGATATAGCCGGCCAGCAGCGCCACCATCGACACGATCACGATCAGCGTGACGCCGGCGTGGATCATGCCCGCCAGCGTGGCGCGCGCCTCGGGCTGCTCGCCGGCGGCGGCCAGCTCGTTGCGCACGCGGTTGGCGCGCAGCAGCGCCGCGCCGATGGTCAGTACCACCACCAGCGAGACCAGCCCGCGACCCAGCAGCGTGACCTGCACGCTGGTATCGGCAATGCGGTTGAGCTGTTCCAGCGTGCCGGCCAGCAAGAGCAGTCCGGCCAGCACCGCGGGGAACGGCTTCATCGCCCGCGCCACCGGATCGGCCATCGCGGGCAGCCGCCACGACGGGTGGCGCGTGCACAGCAGCGCGCGCCCCAGGCCCGCGATCAGGGCGCTGGTCAGGGTCAGCTTGACCAGCCCGCCGTACAGCGTCATCAGGTCCGGCGGCAATTCATAGTTGCGGGTGAAGGCGTTGTAGACGATCTGCACCGCCAGGCCCGTGGTGGCCACCGTCGCGATGGTGGTGGCCAGCGCCAGCGCACTGCGCCGCAGCCGCGTCGGCGGCAGCTGGTTCAGGCAGAACCAGGCCAGCGCGCGTTCGGCCAGGCGCTTGCCCAGCAGCCACACGCCCAGCGCGAGCAGCAGCAGCGCGATGGTGGCGGCGCGCTGCGACGGCTGCCACGCCAGCTGCGCCATCGGCACTACCTGGTCCATAAACGCGGCCATGCGCGCGCGGTCCTCGACAGCGGGGCTGACCATCGGCTTCCAGAACTGCGGGTGCAGGATGCTGTCGGAGCGCAGCGCCAGCTGGTCCTTCATCTGGCTGCGCTGCAGGCGCCCGATCTGGCCGCTCAGGTTGGCGACGTTCTCCTTGCTCTCGGCCGCCTGCTTGAGCTGCGCATCGAGCTGCAGGCGCCGCGCGTTCAGCTCGGCGCGCTGCCGCACCACCGCCGGGGCCTCCCTGGTGATGCCGTCCGACGGCGGCGGGCCCAGCACGTCGAGCTGCGCCTGCAGCTGGTCGCGCTGCGGCGCCAGCGCGGCCTTCAGGCTGTCGACATCGGCATCGAGCTTGTGCAGGTCATGGTCGAGCTCGTCGAGCTTGGTGGTGCCGTCGGGGTCGGAGGCCTGCTGCTTGATGCGGTCCTGCTCGGTCTGCAGGCGCTTGAGTTCGGCGGTGGCTTCGGCGTGCGTGAGGGCGGGGGGCTGCTGTGCCTCGGTGGCGGAGGCGGCCTCGGATGCCGGCGCCGCGATCGCGGCGGGCAAGGTGGCTGGCATCAGGTGGCATAGCGCTGCGAGCGCAAGGCCCAGTGCGAGCCGTGAAACGTTGCTCATGGCGGAATCTCGTCGGAGGGTGACGGCTTGCGGCGCGCCGGCATCGACATGCCAGTGCAACCGACCCGCCGCGATTCGCGAGATTATAGGAAAGCGCATCCGCCACACCGTCGGATGCTGCGACGGATCGGGCACACGGTGACAAATTGATACGCATCCGGGCGCAGGACGTTCTTGCGCGGTTCTCGCGAAGCGCCCACCCCGGCATGCCCGCCGCCATCGCAGTAACATTGCGGGCTCCGGGCCGCACGCGACCCGCAAATCCTCTTCACTGAACACTCTCAGGAGCACGCATGGCGCTTGCGTCAGGCACCGAAAAGACCAGGCTCGACGGCGACGCCGGGCCGATTGAAATGCTGGTCGACCGACCGAAAGGCGATCCATGCGGCATCGCCGTGGTGGGCCATCCTCATCCCTTGCTGGGCGGCTCGGCCACGCACAAGGTGCCGCACCAGCTGGCCAAGGCGCTGGTGGCGCGCGGCTACCTGACCGTGCGGCCGAATTTCCGCGGCGTGGAGGGCTCGGGCGGCGCCCATGACCAGGGCCGCGGCGAGGCGCAGGACATGCTGGCGGTGGTCGCGCACCTGCGCGCGGCGCATCCCGGCTTGCCGCTGGCGCTGGCCGGGTTTTCCTTCGGTGCCTTCGTCATGACCCATGTGGCCGCGGCGCTGGCGGCGCAGTCCGTGCCGATCCGGCACCTGGTGCTGACTGGCACCCCCTACGGCGTGGTGAAAGGCCATCGCAGCTATGACACCCCGCCCGTGCCGGCCGATTGCCTGGTGGTCCATGGCGAGCGCGACGAGCGCGCGCAACTGGCCGCGCTGTTCGACTGGGCCCGGCCGCAGGCGCTGCCGGTGGTGGTGGTGCCGGGCGCGGATCACTTCTTTACCGGCAAGCTGCCGCTGCTGGTGCGCATCGTCGGCGGCTACCTCGACCGGCCCGCGCCCCCGGCAACCGTGTAAAAACTTCGCTCTTCCCAGCCGTTGCATCCTGCGCGGCGATCGAGCCCTCCAATTGTAGCGATCCGCTGCGAGGCATGGATGATGCTACCGATACCAGACACCGCGCACCACACGCGTTCAGATCGGAGGCAATCCATGAAAGACTATCCACCGTCGGAAATCAGGGAAACGTGGCGCAACCGCGGCTATGGCGAGCCCGGCGATACCCGCCAGGCACACCACTGGCGCAGCGGCAATCCGGGCGGCGCGGGCTTTGGCTACGGGCAGGCGCGCTACGGCACGGAAGAGGGCGAAGGCCCGGAACAGCGGTACCGTCCCGGCATCCCGGCACGAACCGCCTCGCGCCGGCTGCCCAAGAACTACCAGCGCACCGACGCGCGCATCCGCGACGACCTGTGCGAACGGCTGGCGCATGCCGACGACGACGTCTCGGACGTGACCGTCGATGTCGGCTCGGGCATCGTCACGCTGACCGGCACCGTGGCCGACCGCGGCATCAAGTACCGCATTGAAGAGCTGGCTGAAGACGTGCTGGGCGTCAACGAGGTGCGCAACAACCTGCAGGTGGCGCGCCGTTCGGACGGCGCGCAAGGCCGGCAACGCGAAGCAGGCGCGGGGGGCGGCGGCATGCCCGGACAGCGGCGCCTGGGCCAGTCGGCCGGCTGGCGCCAGCCGGTGGGAGAGGTTGGCGCGGATGTGCTGTATATCGTCCAGTCGCGCGACGGGCGCTTCCTCGGCGCGGAATCCGGCGAGGCCGTGCTGGTGCCGGGGATTGCGCAGGCCGGCCTGTTCGACGATCCGGATGAAGCCCGCGCCGCGGCGCAGGAGCATTGCAGCCGCGGCTACCGGATCCTGGCGACGCGGCGCTGACCAGGCTGACGGCGCCGGCGGCAACGACGGGGACGGGCGCTCAGGCGTTGGGCACGGCAGGCGCGCTGGCCGGATCCGGGTGGATCTGCATCACCGCGGCGCGCTTGTCCAGCAAATGCTGGCGCAGGATCGACGCCAGCCGCTTGCCGTCGCGGGCTTCGAGCGCGCGGATCATGTCTTCGTGGTCGTGCACCGCGCGGTCCCACTTGTCGGTCTGGTGGTTGGAGCGGAAGCGCATCGCCTTGAGCCGCCGGTTCAGCGTCAGGTAGGTCTGCAGCAGGGTCTGGTTGCGCGCCGCCGCGACGATGCGGTCGTGGATTTCCTGGTTGCGGCTGTAGTAGCCCGGCAGGTCGTTGCGCGCATGGCAGGCCAGCATGGCGTAGTGCAGCGCCTTGATCTCGGCCAGTTCCGGGGCGGTGATGCGCTCGCACGCCAGTTCGCCGGCAAAGGCTTCCAGGCCGCTCATCAGCTCGAACGCCTCCCACGCCTCGGCCTCGCTCATGCGCGAGACGCTGGCGCCGCGGTTGGGCGAGATCTCGATCAGCCCCTCGGCGGCAAGCACCTTGAGCGCCTCGCGCAGCGGCGTGCGCGAGATTCCCAGCGTTTCGCACAGTTCGCGCTCGTTCAGCTTCATGCCTGGCGCCAGCACCCCTTCGACGATGAAGTTGCGCAGGTGATCGACCACGGTGTCGTGCAGCCGCTGGCGCACCACCTTGGGCAGGAGCGGGGCGGCGGCGGTGCCGCCGGAGCCGCCGGTGCCGTCCGAAGCTTGCATGCAATGTCCCTTTCATTAGCGTGGTGCCATTCTAAGACATTGCCGGCTCGCGCAGCGGCGGCCGCGACTCGTGCGCTCAGCGCGCCGGGCCGCGCAGCGGCACGCT
>JABFVP010000114.1 GCA_013362725.1 Cupriavidus sp. | reverse complement strand
GACAGCGCCGAGGCCTCGCCGCAGGTGCAGCAGCTGCGTGCACGCGTCGGCTTGACGCGCAATGCGTGGGTATTCGGGCACGAGCCGCAGGAGCGGCTGCGCTATGCGGTCGACCCGGACTGGATGGGCGAAATGCCGCGCACCTACTTCTATCGCGCCGACGGCCAGCGGCAGGGCGTGTCTGGCGTAATCAGCGAAGGCGACTGGGCGCGGCACCTGCGCTGGGCCGGCATCGCAGGCTGAGCCTGCCGCGGCGCCAGCCCGGCGCCGCCTTTCATGTCATCACTCAGGACAATTCCTTCGGCAGCTTGCCGCCGTTGGCTGCCAGTTCCTGCATCAGGCGCTTGTGCAGCCACACGTTCAGCGCCGCGGAATCGTTCATGTCGCCGGTGTAGTGCAGCTCGCGCGCCAGCTCCTTGCGGTGTTCCAGGCTGCTGTCGATGCCGAGCGCCTTCATCGTATCGACGATGGAGGTGCGCCAGTTCAGCGTCTGCCCGCTCTGCTGCGCCATGCGGTCCATGATGGCCTCGACGTCGACGCCCGACAGCGGCGCCGATTGTGCCCCGGCCGTCGCCCCGGTAGTCCCCTGAACGTTGCCCGCGGGCGCCGCGCCGGTGCCGGCGGTCGGCGTGGTGCCGGCCGGCGCGCCCGCCGAAGTCGGGGTTCCGGCTGCGGCTGGTGTGCTGGTGGTGGTCGCGGTGGTGGTGGCCGCCGGCTTGTCCTTGCCCATCAGCTTGTTGAGGATGTCCTTGAAGATGCTCATGGCTTGCTCATGTGGGGTGGATCGGGGCAGCAAGCCCTTGCAGGTTCCGGGCCACCGTCGCGGCGCGTTGCCGCGGCGCGGGTAAGACGCACCTTTTGTAAATGGTGCGTGTAGCGCGTTCGGCTTCCGCGCCGGCAGGGTTGGCATTGCATTCCTCTTCGTGTTCGGCGCAGACATGCGCGTCCCTTGTCTGATCGATCGGTAGTTTCCCCACTCTCCCAGCGTGGTTGAGAGCGTCTATGATTCGCGCTACGCAGTTCAATAAAGAAACAGATGTTCAAATATGAACACTAAACCGGCCGATTCCATGCCAAGCCGGTCGGGATCCAGGGAGGAGACATCATGAAATTCCGCATCGTCGTGGCCACACTGGCCGCCGCCATGCCGCTGGTGGCGCCAGCGCAGTCCGTGACCCTGTACGGCGTCATCGATACGGGCGTGGAATACCTGAACCACGTCGGCGCGGCGGGCCATGCCCTGGTGCGCCAGCCGTCGTTGGCGGCGACCGTGCCGTCACGCTGGGGCCTGCGCGGCACCGAGGATCTCGGCAACGGGCTCAAGAGCGTGTTCGTGCTGGAATCCGGGTTTGCGCCGGACTCGGGCGTTTCCAACCAGGGCGCTCGCCTGTTCGGGCGCCAGGCCTTCGTCGGGCTGAGCGGCCCGTGGGGGCAGGTCGGGTTCGGGCGCCAGTACACCATGTTGTTCTGGGCCAGGCTCGATACCGACATCCTGACCTCCAACGTTTATGGCGTCGGCTCGATCGACAGCTATATTCCCAACACGCGCGCCGACAACGCGGTGTCGTACAAGGGCAAGTTCGGTGGCGTTACCGTCGGTGCGACTTACAGCCTGGGCCGCGATGGCGTCAATGCCGGCCCCGGACCGGCCGGCACCAACTGCGCGGGCGAGAATCCCGCGGATGCGCGCGCCTGCCGCGAATGGTCGGCCATGCTGATGTACGAGACCGACCGGTGGGGCGTGAGCGCCGCCTACGATTCGCTGCGCGGCGGCCCCGGCGCCTTTGCCGGCCTGACCCGCAGCGGCCTGAAAGATGATCGCTTGTCCCTGGGTGGCTACCTGCTGCTGCAGCGGACCAAGCTGGGCCTGGGCCTGCTGTCGCGCAACAACCAGGCAAGCGCCACCCCGCGCAGCGATCTGTGGTTCGCGGGCGTCTCGCATGACCTCACGCCCGCGTTCAACCTCGCTGGCGAAATCTATTACCTGCGCTACCGCCACAGCGCGAACCGGGCCTGGCTTGGTGCGATCCGCGGCACCTATGCGTTCTCCAAACGCACTTCCGTCTATGCCACCGCGGGCTATATCGACAATCGCGGCCAGTCGGCGCTGTCGGTCAGCGGTGGCAGCCCTGGCGGCAATCCCGCGCCCGGGGGCAACCAGGCCGGTGTCATGCTGGGCATCAAGCAGATCTTCTGAGCCGTTGCAGTCTTCATTCAAGAGGTAGAACGATGAAATCCTCGCGCTTGCTGCCGGTGCTGACCGGCATCATCCTGACCTGCGCCTCGGCGCTTTCGACCGCAGCGCCCGCTGCGGCACCGGCGGCTGGCACTTCCACTGCCCTTGCCACTGCGGCTTCCGGCCGCGCAGACGGCACCGATCGAACCGACCATTTTCGCGTGACGCTGCTGGGCACCGGCACGCCAGTGCCGTCGCCAGCCCGCGCCGGCTACAGCACGCTGGTGGAGGCCGGTGGCCAGAAACTGGTCTTCGATTTCGGCCGCAACGTATCGGTGCGCCTGTGGCAGCTGCGCATTCCCCTGGGAAGCGTCGATGCGCATTTCCTCACGCATTTCCATTCCGACCACCTGGTGGGCCTGCCCGACCTGTGGCTGACCGGCTGGCTGCGCCCGCCCTACGGCCGCCGCGACCGGCCCATGGTGCTGTACGGCCCGGCGGGCACGCGCGCGCTGGCGGAGGGCCTGCGCCAGGCCTTCGCCGCGGACATCGCGATCCGGCACAAGGACGAGGGCAGCGCGCTCACCGGCATCACCATCGATGCGCATGACGTGGCGCCCGGCGTGGTCTATGAAAAAGAAGGCGTGCGCGTCACCGCCTTCGAGAACGACCATGGCGACAACATCCGCCCGTCGTATGGCTACCGCATCGAGTATCGCGGCCGGGTGGTGGTGCTGTCGGGCGATACCCGCTTCAGCCCCGCGGTGGTGGCGCAGGCCCGGAACGCGGACGTGCTGGTGCATTGCGTCACGCTGATCCCCGACGCGCTGCTGGCATCCAACCCGGCGTACCGCGCCATCTACGACCACCTGTCTTCGCCGGAAGATGCCGCGCGCGTGTTCCAGGCGGCGGCGCCGAAGCTGGCGGTGTTCAGCCATATCGGCCTGAACGGCGATGCCCCCGTCGGGCAGATCGTCGAGCGGGTCCGCAAGACCTACGCCGGTGAACTGCTGGTTGGCGAAGACCTGACCCGCGTGGACATCGGCCTGGAGGGCCGCACCGGCACGCCGGGCGGCATTGCGGTGTGGCAGGAGAAGCAATAAGCCGCCGGCCGCGTGCCGATACGATCAGTCCGGCTTGATCCCGGCCCGCGCAATGATCGGCTTCCAGCGCTGCTGCTCCTGCGCGATGAAGCGCGAGAACTCCGCCGGCGTGCCGCCCACCACGATGGCCGCGTCCGCGCTCAGGCGTTCGACCGAGCTCTGGCTCTTCACGGCTTTCATGGTGGCGTCGGCCAGCTTGTCGGCGGCAGCCTGGGGCAGCGACGCCGGGGCCAGCAGGCCGTACCACTGCGTCATCTCGAAGCCGGGATAGCCTTGCTCGGCCACCGTGGGCACGTCGGGCAACTGCGCGATGCGCTGGGTAGTGCCGGTGGCGATGCAGCGCACCTTGCCGGCCTTGATGAACTGGAGGATGGCGGGCGCGCCGACCGCGGCGGCGTCGAGCCGGCCGGACAGCAGGTCGGTGATCTGCGGGCCGCTGCCGCGGTATGGCACGTGCGTGATAAAGGTGCCGGTGGCGGCCTTCAGGTATTCGAAGGCCAGGTGGCCGGCACTGCCGTTGCCGGCCGAACCATAGTTGAGCTTGCCGGGCTTGCTCTTGGCGAGCGCGACGAATTCCTTCAGGTTCTTCGCGGGCACGTCGGGATGGACCACGTACAGGCTCGGCACCTTGGACAGCAGCGAGATCGGGCGGAAGTCCTTGACCGGGTCGTACGGCAGCTTCGGGAAGATGAAGGGATTGACCGCCAGCGTGCCGATATGACCGAGGATCAGCGTGTGGTTGTCATCGGCGCGCGCGACTTCGCCCATCGCGATATTGCCGGCGGCACCCGGCTTGTTCTCGACGAACACTGACACGCCGAGCAGTTTGGTCAGCTCTGCCGCGGTCGAGCGCGCGACGATCTCGGAACTGCCGCCTGGTGCGAACGGCACCACCAGCCGGACCGGCTTGGCCGGCCAGGCCTGGGCGCGGGCGAGCGTGGGTGCCAGCGCACACGCGCCCAGCGCGGCGCTGGCCTTGAGCAGTTGGCGGCGAAAGGGATTGGCTGCGGTCATGCTTGTCTCCTGGGGTTGCGGTAGCCGGGCCGCTGCGCGGCATGGGCGATACGGGTATGGGGGTTATTCGGGTTTGATGTTGCCGTCGCGGATGACCTTGGCCCATAGCCGCGCCTGCCCGTCGATGAACTGTCGCGCTTGTGGCGGCGGTGCCGCCACGACTTCGCCACCCAGCTCGGCCACGCGCTGCCGGATCTCCGCGCTGGTCATGATCTTCTGCAGCGCGTCGGCAAGCTTCGCGGCGATCGGCTCCGGGGTCGCGGCGGGGATGAAGGCCGCATTCCATTCATAGACCTCGTAGCTGGCCACGCCGGCTTCCTGCATGGTGGGCACTGCCGGCAGCGCCGGGGTGCGCGTGCGGCTGGTCACCGCCAGCGGCTTGAGCTTGCAGGCCTGGATGTGCTGCCGGCGCGAAGCCACGTTGGCAAAGAACAGCGGCACCTGTCCGGCAATGACGTCGGTCATGGCGGGGCCGCCGCCCTTGTAGGGCACGTGCA
>JABFVP010000104.1 GCA_013362725.1 Cupriavidus sp. | reverse complement strand
GGTGACATAGCCCGGCAGCACCGCCACGCCGACACCAGCCTTGGCGAAGCTGATGGCCGACAGCACCGTGCCAACCTCGATCGCGGTGGAACACGCCAGGCGCCGGGACGCGAAGACTCTGTCCACGGTACGCCGCGTACTGAACGTCGGGTGCAACGAAATCTGCGGCCAGGCCGCCATCTGCTCCCAGCTCACCGAGAGCTTGCGCGCCAACGCTAGTTCAGCGGCGCAGACGACAAACATCCTTTCGTTGAAGACGTGCTCGATGGTCAGCTTCGGGTGCGCGCCCTCGATCGATGCCAGGCCGAAGTCCGCCTTGCCGTTGACGACATAGCCGATGGTTTCATCGGTGGACAGTTCATGCAGGCCGATGCGAATCGCGGGGTATGCCTGGTGGAACGCGGTGACCGCCTTGCGCAGCAGCCCGACGCAAAGCATCGGCGAAGCGGCGACACTCACTTCCCCGGCTTCCATGTTCAACAGGCTGCGCATGCTGCGCTCGGCGGCATCCATGGTCCCGAGCACTTCGCAGGCATGCCGGTACAGCTGGTCGGCAAGGAGCGTCGGCACCACCTTGCGCGTCGAGCGCTCGAACAGCCGCTGACCGACTTTCGACTCCATCTCCTGGCATACCTTGCTGACCGCGGACTGCGTCATGTGGAGCGTCTGCGAAGCGCCGCTGAAACTGCGTAGTTCGTAGACGACGCGAAAGACGCGAAACTCCCGGAGCGTGAAGTTCATGGGCAACACAGGCTTGGCAGAGCCGTCGATCATACCCGACGGCCCCGCTCCTTTCATCGTTGCCGCTTGCGCTCGAAGAAGCGGGTCATGTAGGCGTCAGGCTCGGGGCCGGCGTAGCATTCCCCGAAGACTTCGATGCTGTGCTTCAGCCCACGCTCGATGGCGGGGTCTTCCCAGGCGCGGAGCAAGGCCTTCTGGGCGCGCACCGCTGCGGGACCGCATTCGAGGATTTCGGCAACCGTGTGCGCAACGGCGTCATCCAGGGCGCTGTTCGGCACGACCTGGTGCAGGAAGCCCCACGTTTGCGCCCGCACTGCATCCACGGAAGCGCCCGTCAACAGCAGCCAGCGCGTATTCCCCTCGCCGATCAACCGCGGCAGGATGTTGGCGTGAATGACGGAAGGGATCCCGATCCGCACTTCCGGCATGGCAAAGTTCGCCTGGTCATCCGCGATGCGGATGTCGCATGCCGCGGCAAACTCCATCCCCCCGCCCATGCACCAGCCGGACAGGCGCGCAATCGTCGGCACGGGAAAGTCGCGCACGGCTTCGCAAAGGTCGTGCAGGCGCGTGATGAAGGCCACCGCCGTCTCGGGGTTGAGCTTCGCCAGTTCCTTGATGTTCGCGCCACCGATGACCGCTTTGTCGCCCGTGCCGCGCACCACCAGCGCGCGCGCTGCGTGCTGGTGAATTCCACGATCGTGTCAGAGTCGAGGATATTGAGGCTGGTGCCATTGGCAATCCGCAGCGTCGCCACGCCTTGATCCGATACCTGCAGCGCCAGGTGCTTGAGGGTTTCCATCGTCAGTGTCCAGTGTTCGTTGTGCCGCCGCCCAGCGTCGGGGCGGGTGCCGGAAAGTCATGCGTGGCGGCCGGTGAGCGGAATCGCGCAACAATGCGCCGTTGCCCGGCATCGCCGAAATCGCGTTCGTCGAAGAACCCCACGGCCCTGAGCTGGCCGTCATCCACCAGGTCCTCCACACGATTGACGCGGGCATGGGGAATATCCGCGCCTTCCAGCAGTACCACCCACTCTTGCGTGGTGCGCGTTGCCATGACTTCGGCAAGGTAGCCGTAGATGGCGTCGTAATTGTCCGCTCGCGCAGCGGCGGTCTGGAACCTCGGGTCGGCCTCGAACCTCGGAACCTCGCCGATGGCCTCGAAGAACGAGCGCCAGTGCTTGTCGTTGTAGACCACCGCGGCGACATACCCGTCTTTCGTCTGGTAGGGCTTGCGGTGCGGTGTGAGCAGGCGGCTGTAGCCCATGGCGCCGGCTGCCGGCTCGAAGGAAGCGCCGCCCAGGTGGTCGCCCAGCACGAACGCGGCCATGGTCTCGAACATGGAGACGCGGATGGTATCGCCGTATCCGCTGCGCTGTCGGCTGTAGAGCGCTGCGATGGTGGCGTGCGCGGCGGTCAAACCGGTCACACGGTCGGCAATCAGCGTCGGCACATACTGTGGCGGGCCCCCGGTCTGCCGGGCGAACAGGTCCGCCAGCCCGGCCTGAGCCTGGATCACGTCGTCATAGGCGGCGCGTCCGCGCATCGGGCCGCCCTCGGCATAGCCCGACAGCTCCACATACACCAGGCCCGGGTTCAGCTTGCGCACCGCTTCGTGGTCCAGGCCAAGCCGGCGCATGGCCTGCGGCCGGACGTTGTGCACCAGCACGTCGAACGTCGGCAGCATCTGCCCGAGCGTGGCGATATCCGGCTCGCGCTTGAGGTCGAGGATGAGGGACTGCTTGCCCTGGTTGGCGTGCAGGAACATCGCGCCCAATCCGGGCGCGCGCTTGTTGCCGGCGTGGCGCATCACGTCGCCTTCCGGCGGTTCGACCTTGACCACGGTTGCGCCGTAGTCGGCCAGGATCTGCGTGCAGACCGGTCCCATGATGACCGAGGTCAGGTCCAGCACGCGCACGCCGGCCAGCGGTCCGGCCTTCTGTCCTGCTTCGTTCGTCATTGCTGCTCCACGCCGGCCTTGGCAGCACGGGACGTCCAGATGCCGCGTTGCGCGACGGTGAATGCGGCGAACTCGCGGGTAGTCGCCGGCGCGGCGACCATGCCGAGTCGCGCGAGCTTGTCCACGACGCCCGGGCGGGTGACCGCCTGGTTCACGGCCTGATTCCATCGCTCCACAATCGCCGCAGGCGTTCCGGCCGGCGCCGCCAGGCCGACCCACACCACCAGGTCGAATAGCTTGTAGCCGGCTTCGGCCATGGTCGGCACGTTCGGCAGCTCGGGCAGGCGCTTCGGGCTGGTGATCGCCAGGCCATTCAGTTTCCCGCCATGCAGGAAGCTCATCACCACCGAGGTGTCGGCGACCATGAAGTCGATCTGGCTGCCGAGCAAATCAGTCACTGCCGGAGGCTGGCTCTTGTATGGAATCGCATCGGCAGGCACGTTGGCCAGTTGAGAGAAGGTCGCTGCGGCGATTTGCGCGGAACCGCTGCCATAGCCATAGCGCAGGCGGCTCTTCTGCGCATGCGAGGCCATGTCCCGCGCCGATTTGTAGGGCGCGTCGGGACGCGTCACCAGCACCATCGGTATGGTGGCGATGCGGGAGATGTGGACGAAGTCCTTGATCGGATCGTAGCCGGGCCGCTTGAACAGCGCCTCGATGCCGGAATGGGTCGAACTGCTGGTCAGCAGCAGCGTGTAGCCGTCTGCCGGCGACTTCGCCACATAGGTGGCGCCGATGATGCCGTTGGCACCGGGCCGGTTGTCGATGACGACGGTACCCAGCGAATTTCGCACTTCTTCGGCAACGATGCGGGCCGCCGTATCCGAGGCGCTCCCGGCGGTAAACGGCACCACCAGCTTGACGGGCCGGCCGGGGTACGCCTCGCCTTGGGCGAATGCAGTCGGGGTAATGACCGCTGCGGTCATCGGGGCAGCAATCAGGGCGGCAATCAGGGCCTTCATCCATGTCTCCTTGTCTGATAGCCGCCATGTTCGGCCCGGAACACTCATGCCAACAAGCGAATTGTGTTCATACAATTATCGGTACCTGGAATATGTTCACAGTACGCTCGCCAGCCGCAGAACCTGCGCCCGCTTGTGATAAACGCGCTTCAGGAAAAGATGCGCGTCATGCTCCCACGCAAAGCCGACGCCGCCATGGACCTGGATGGTCAGCTTGGTCGCCTGCGTGGCGGCCGCCACCACAAGCCGAGCCGCGATGCCCGCCACGTCCGGCACCGCGCCGTCGTCCAACAGGGCACGAATGGCATAGCGCCCGTTGTCCAGCGCTACCCAGGCATTGGCCAGCGGATGCTTGATGGCCTGATACTGGCCGATCGGCTTGCCGAACTGGCGGCGTTCTTTTGCGTAGGCGACAGCCATATCCAGGCCGGCAGCCGCTGCGCCGAGGGTCTGCGCCAGCTCCACCGCCAGATACCTGCGCAACAGCGACCGCATGTTGCCCAACGGCAGGAGAAAGCCGGCTTGCGCTGCCGGTCTGCCCGCCGGAAGGCATCCGAGCGCTCCGCACACGTCCATGCCAGGGACAAACTCGACATCGGCGCCGTCGTAACGCTGGATGTGCCAGGCACCGTCGCGATCATCGGCGAGCGCAAGCCGGTAGTAGCATGCGCGCCGCCCATGGAAATCGATGAAGCGCCCGCTCGCGCCATCCGGGCCCGCCGGATCCACGCAGCCAGCGCCGGGATGCTGCTGCCATGGCAATACGGTGCCGGCGCCCAGCAGTTCCGGAACCTGCTGGCACAGCGGATGCAGGACATAAGCCGAAAATGCCAGCGGCAGGTTGAGCAAGGACCGCCCCATCATTTCACCCAGAGCAAGCGGGTAGTGCGCCCCCGGCTCGGTCTCGAAGTCGGCGAGTTCGAGCCAGCCGCCGTCACTGAGTAGCGCCCATTTTGCATGGTGACCGGGGTCATCCAGCGTATGGCCGCGGCGGGCATAGGTCACCGGATGCTGCTCGCGCATGAGCCGGTCGAACGACGCAAGCAGCATATCGTCCGCTTCAGCTTGGATTGGCATGTTTGTCCTTCGGAAGCCCCAGGATGCGCTCCGCAATGATGTTTCGCTGAATCT
>JABFVP010000552.1 GCA_013362725.1 Cupriavidus sp. | reverse complement strand
GCTCGAGGCCGGCTTTGCCGATCCCAACGGCGAGATCCAGACGCTGCGCCAGACCGTGCCGGTCTGGCCGGCTGCGGTGGTGGCCGGCATCCGCGCCGACGACTGGGTCTCGGTGAAGCAGAAGCTTGCGGTGCATGGCGTGGTGCTCGACGTCAATGGCAAGCCGGTGGCGGACGCGCCGGTCAAGGTCAATGCGCGCGCGCGCATCACCACCTCGGCGCGCAAGCGCGTGGTGGGCGGGTTCTACCGCTATGACAACCGCACCGAGACGCGCGACCTCGGCACCGTGTGCGAAACCCGCACCGATGCGCAGGGCCGCGCGCGCTGCGAGGTGGCGCTGGAGCAGGCCGGACAGATCGAACTGGTGGCGAGCGCGCGCGACAAGGACGGCCGCACCGCGCAAGCCGCCACCACGGTGTGGGTCACGCGCCAGGGCGAGCTGTGGTTCGGCGGCGAGAACCATGACCGCATCGACCTGCTGCCGGAAAAGAAGTCCTACGCGCCGGGCGACACCGCGGTGTTCCAGGTGCGGATGCCGTTCCGCCACGCCACCGCGCTGGTGGCGGTGGAGCGTGAAGGCATCTACCAGACCCAGGTGGTGGAATTGCACGGCAGCGATCCGACCGTGCGCGTGCAGGTGAAGCCGGAGTGGGGGCCCAACGTGTACGTGTCGGTGCTGGCCCTGCGCGGGCGCCTGCACGAGGTGCCATGGTATTCGTTCTTCACCTGGGGCTGGCGCCAGCCGGGCGAGTGGTGGCGCGCGTTCCGCAGCGAAGGGCGCGAGTATGCGGCGCCCACCGCGCTGGTCGACCTGTCCAAGCCGGCCTTCCGGCTGGGGCTGGCCGAGATCCGCGTCGGCAATGCCGGCCACCGGCTCGACGTCGCCGTGACCCCCGACAAGACCAGCTACCCGGTGCGCGGCAAGGCGCGCGTGGCGATCCAGGTCAGGCTGCCCGACGGCAAGCCCGCCGCCAACGGTGAAGTGGCGCTGGCCGCGGTGGACCAGGCGCTGCTGGAGCTGATGCCCAATACCAGCTGGGACCTGCTCGACGCGATGCTGCAGCGGCGCGGCTACGGCGTGGAAACCTCGACCGCGCAGATGGAAATCATCGGGCGCCGCCACTACGGGCGCAAGGCGGTGCCGGCGGGCGGCGGCGGCGGCAAGAGTCCCACGCGCGAACTGTTCGACACGCTGCTGTTGTGGAACCCGCGCGTGCAGCTCGACGCCGAGGGCCGGGCCAGCGTCGAGGTGCCGCTCAACGATTCGCTCACCAGTTTCCGCATCGTCGCGGTGGCGGACCTGGGCCTGGGCCGCTTCGGCACCGGCAGCGCCACCATCGCCGCGACGCAGGACCTGCAGGTGATTTCCGGCCTGCCGCCGCTGGTGCGCGAGGACGACCGCTACCGCGCCATGTTCACGCTGCGCAATACCACCAGGCGTGCCATGACGGTGCAGGCCAGCGCGCGCGGCACGCTGCTCGGCAACGAGACCGGCCTGCCGGCGCAGACCGTGCAGATTCCCGCGGGCGAGGCGCGCGAGATCGGCTGGGACGTGACCGCGCCGGCGCTGCTGGCCTATGCGCGCAGCGGCGCGGTGATGTGGGAAGTGCAGGCCAGCGAGCAGGGCGGTGGCGGCGCTTCCGATCGCATCAAGGTGTCGCAGCAGATCGTGCCGGCGGTGCCGGTCACGGTGCAGCAGGCCACGCTGGCGCAGGTGGCGCCGTCACTGTCGATCCCGCTCAAGGCGCCGCCGGGAGCGCTGACCGACCCTGCCGGCAAGCTGCGCGGCGGGGTGCAGGTCAACTTCCAGTCGTCGCTGGCGGGCGGCATGCCGGGCGTGCGCGAGTGGTTCCGCAACTACCCGTTCACCTGCCTGGAGCAGCGCGCCTCGAAAGCCATCGGCCTGAACGACAGCGCGGCGTGGGAGGCGCTGATGGCGCAGCTGCCGTCCTACCTCGATGGCAACGGCCTGGCCTCGTACTTCCCGCTGAACAGCGACAGCGACTACGGCAGCGAAGTGCTGACTGCCTACCTGCTGGCGGTGAGCGACGAGGCCGCGCGCGCCGGGCAGGCGCTGCGCATTCCCGACGCGCAGCGCGCCCAGATGGAGCGCGGCCTGACCGACTTTGTCGAGGGCCGCATCCGCCGCGACAGCTGGTCGCCGGCAGGCGGCACGCAGTATCTGGAGGTGCGCAAGCTGGCCGCGCTCGAGGCGCTGTCGCGCAGCGGCCATGCGCAGGCGCGCATGCTCGGATCGATCCAGATCCTGCCGGCGCAATGGCCGACCTCGGCACTGCTGGACTGGGCGCTGTTGCTGACGCGCGTGCAGGACATCCCGCAGCGCGAGCAGCGCCTGGCCGAGGCCCAGCAACTGCTGCGCTCGCGCCTGACGGTGCAGGGCACGCGCCTGGCGTTCTCCACCGAGCGCAACGACAACTGGTGGTGGATGATGGCCGGCGGCGACGTCAACGCCGCGCGCCTGCTGGCGCTGGCGTCGGAGCTGCCAGGCTGGAAGGAAGATGCGCCGCAACTGGCCACCGGGCTGCTGGGACGCCAGGTGCATGGCGCCTGGGGCACCACCACCGCCAATGCCTGGGGCATGCTGGCGGTGACGCGCTTTGCGCAGGCGTTCGAGAAGACGCCGGTGGCCGGCACTGCGCGCGCCAGCATCGGCCATGCCGCCGATGCCGCGCGCAGTTTCGACTGGGCGCGCGCGCAGCGCAGTGACGGCGTGGCGCAAGGCAGTGTCGAGCTGCCGTGGCCGGCTGGTGCCGAGGGTGGCACGCTGCTGGTGGAGCAGGCCGGCGCGGGCCAGCCGTGGGCCACGGTGCGCGCCATGGCGGCGGTGCCGGTGACCGCGCCGCTGGCCGCGGGCTACCGCATCCAGCGCACCGTGACGCCGCAGGAGCAGGCGGTGCCGGGCAAGTGGTCGCGCGGCGACGTCTATCGGGTCAAGCTGGAGATCGATGCGCAGGCCGACATGACCTGGGTGGTGGTCAGCGACCCGGTACCCGCCGGCGCCACCATCCTCGGCAGCGGCCTGGGCCGCGACTCGGCCATCGCCACGCGCGGCGAGCGGCGCCAGGGCGCGGCCTGGCCCGCCTATGTCGAGCGCACGCCGCAGGCCTATCGCGAGTACTTCGGCTACCTGCCCAAGGGCAAGGTCTCGGTCGAATACACGGTGCGGCTGAACAACGCCGGCGACTTCGCGCTGCCGCCCACGCGGGTCGAGGCGATGTACGCGCCCGACGTGTTTGGCGTGGCGCCCAATGCGCGGCTGGCGGTCGGGGCGCGCCCATGAGCTGGCTTTCCGCGATGATGCCGGCGCGCGTGCGCGAGTGGTGGCTCGCGGGCGCCATGGCCGGCCTCGTCTACGGCGCGCTGCTGGTGCAGGTGGCGCTGGATCTGCCCGACGGCGCGCCGCTGACCGGCCATATCGCCATGCAGCCCGCGTGGAAGACGGCGATGGCGGTGCTGCTGGCGCGCGCCGCGTGGTTCCATCGCGTGCCGGGCGAGCGCCGCTGGCTGGTCACGGCGCTGCTGTGCTCGGCGCTGGGAGATTTGCTGCTGGCGCTGCCCGCGCTATCGTTTTCGTTCGTGGGCGGGCTCGGCGCCTTCCTGCTGGCGCACCTTGCCTACCTGCGCCTGCTGGTGCCGCTGGCGGGCGACACCCGCCCGCACCGGCTGATCGCCTGCGGCGCCATGCTCGGCGTGGCGGGCACCATGCTGGGCCGCTTCTGGCCCAACCTCGGCACGCTGGCCGTGCCGGTGACGCTGTACGTGGGCGTGCTGGCCGCGATGGTGTGCAGCGCGCTGGTGGCGCGCCTGCCCACGCCGCTGGCGGCGCTGGGGGCGCTGTGCTTTGCCGCGTCGGACCTGATGATCGGCATCGCGCGCTTCCTGGTGCCGTTCGAATCGTTCCAGCTGGGCATCTGGTGGACCTACGCCGCGGCGCAGGTGCTGCTGGTGGCCGGGCTGGTATCGGGACGCACGCAGCCATGACGCCGCGCCTGGCCCTGGTTGCGATGGCGGCGGCACTGGCCTGGCCGGCGCCGGCCGCGGCCTTGCCCACCTTCGCGCAGGTGCGCGCCGACTGGCGCAGCGCCGACGTGGTGGTGGTGGACCGCGACGGCGAGCCGGTGGGCCGCGTGCGCGACGACTTCCGCGCGCGCCGCGGCGACTGGGTGGCGCTGGCCGAGACCTCGCCCGCGCTGCGCACCGCCATCGTGCTGTCGGAGGACCGGCGCTTCTATGCGCATAGCGGCGTCGACTGGCACGGCGTGGCCGCCGCGGCCTGGGCCAATTTGTGGAACACGCGCACGCGCGGGGCTTCCACGCTGACCATGCAGCTGGCCGGGCTGCTCGACGAGGATCTGCGCCGGCCGGGCGCGCCGGGGCAGGGGCGCAGCCTGACGCAGAAGCTGGGCCAGGCCGCCGGCGCCGCGATGCTGGAGCGCAGCTGGAGCAAGGACCAGATCCTCGAGGCCTACCTGAACCTGGTACCGTTCCGCGGCGAACTGGTGGGCCTGTCGGCAATGTCGCAGGTGCTGTTCGGCAAGTATCCCGAGGGCCTCGATGCGCGCGAATCGGCGCTGGCGGTGGCGCTGGTGCGCGCGCCCAATGCGCGCGCCGCGCAGGTGGCCAGCCGCGCCTGCGGCATCCTGCGCGAGATGCGCCTGCCGCGCGAGTGCGACGGCCTGGAGGGCTTTGCGCAGCTGGCGCTGCTGCGCACCGGCCCGGTGGCGCAGCGCGCCGCGGCGGCCGCGCCATCGGCGGGGTTCAGGCAGCTGGCGCCGC
>JABFVP010000313.1 GCA_013362725.1 Cupriavidus sp. | reverse complement strand
GCCCGGGCGTTCCGCGGCGATGCAGGAAGTGCGCCGCTCGCTGTCGCGGCTGGCGCGCAGCATGGCGCCGGTGGTGATCAGCGGCGAATCCGGCAGCGGCAAGGAGCGCGCCGCGCGCGCCATCCACGCCACCAGCGCGCGCGCCGCGCATCCGTTCGTCGCCGTCAACTGCGGCGCCATCCCCGAGAACCTGATGGAGTCCGAATTCTTCGGCTACGTCAAAGGCGCGTTCACCGGCGCCGACGCCGAGCGCGGCGGCTTCTTCCAGGCCGCCAACGGCGGCACGCTGCTGCTCGACGAGGTCGCCGACCTGCCGCTGCCGATGCAGGTCAAGCTGCTGCGCGCCCTGCAGGAGCGCCGCGTGCGCAAGATCGGCGCCAGCCGCGAAGACGCCGTCGACGTGCGCGTGATGTGCGCCAGCCACAAGGACCTGGCCGCGATGGTGGCGGCAGGGCAGTTCCGGCAAGACCTGTATTACCGCCTGAACGTACTGGCGCTGCGCATGCCCACGCTGCGCGAGCGCGGCGAAGACATCCCGGTGCTGGCGCGCGCCATCCTGGACCACCTGGCGGTGCGCTACGGCGATGCGCATCCCAAGCGGCTGTCGCCGGCGGCGCTGCAGCGGCTGGCGGCCTATCCGTTCCCGGGCAATGTGCGCGAGCTGGAAAACCTGCTCGAGCGCGCCTACGCCTTTGCCGAAAGCGAGGACATCGAGCTGGCCGACCTGGGCCCGCTGGACGCCGGCGCCGCGCGTGCCGGGCTGATGCCCGCCCCGGCGCCGGCGATGGTGCCCCAGCCGATGACGCCTTATCCTTACGCGCCCTGGGGCACGGCCGGGGCTGCGGCCGCGGCCACGCCTGCGCCGGTTCCGGCCCAGCCGCCAGCGGCGGCCGCTGCCGCCGCGCCCGAACCCGAGCCCGCCGGCGACCCCGCGGAACGCGCCTGCCGCGGCATCGTCTTCCCGATCGACCTGCCCGCCAGGCTGGAAGCCGTCGAGCGCGAACTGATCCTGCAGGCGCTGGCGCAAACCAACTTCAACCGCACCGCGGCCGCGCCGCTGCTGGGGCTGAACCTGCGCCAGCTGCGCTACCGCATCCAGCAACTGGGCATCCGCGAGGCCATGGACGGCACTGACCGCGGCGCCGTGGAAGGCGTGGGCTCGCCATGACCGCGCCCGCGCCGTCGTCCTATCTGCCCGGTGCCGACGGCTGGGTGCCCGCCGCCCGGCGCGTGCCGTCGCCCAATTTCGACGCGCGCCCGGACGGCATGCCGGTGGACCTGGTGGTGCTGCACAACATCAGCCTGCCGCCCGGCCAGTTCGGCAGCGGCGACATCGAGGCCTTCTTCCAGAACCGGCTCGATCCCGGCAAGCACCCGTTCTTTGCCACCATCCACCAGGTCCAGGTGTCGGCGCACTTCCTGGTGACGCGCACGGGCGAGCTGGTGCAGTTCGTGCCGTGCACGCAGCGGGCCTGGCATGCCGGGCAGTCCGACTTTTTCGGCCGCGCGCGCTGCAACGATTTTTCGATCGGCATCGAGATCGAAGGCAGCGACGACCTGCCTTTCACCAACGCCCAGTACGACACCGTGGCCGCGCTGGTGCCCGCGCTGATGGCAGCCTACCCGGTCCGCGCGATTGCCGGCCATAGCGACATCGCGCCGGGCCGCAAGACCGATCCCGGCCCGCATTTCGACTGGGCGCGGTTTGCCAGGCAAGCGGGCGTGGCGCCGGGCATGCTGCCTTACCAGTGCCCGGGCGCGGCGGGGCAGGTGACGGATTCCTAACGTCATTCCCGGCCCTTGTGCGCGCCATCCCGGCGCACATGCCCCACGTCGGTGTGGGGCTATCGCAACCTAGCAACAATCAAAAAAATTTTTGTGAAATGTGCAGTTGCGAACGGTCTGGCCGAAACCCTTGCGCGTACTAGGCTTGCGGGCATGTGGCGCTGCCGCACAGCCGCCGGCGTTCCCGAAAAAGCGGTTGTCAAGACTGGTCATTCGGATTCGTTTCACTATACTTAGCCCAGTTTTCCGCGTCACACACTATATCTAGTAGTCAAACCGGGGAGCCGGCCCCGGAGCGAGGCTGCAGCCGCGAAGTTCGCGCATCGACTGCAAACCTTCCCCGCAAGGCCGGCATCACAAGAGTCCCTGGCGAAATGTTCACGTAAAGGCAGTCAGTCGCACCCGCTATGCAGCCGGGAGGGACGTTCTTTTTCGCCGCATTTCGCCAGGGACTCTTTTGTCTCTTATTGCCAGGGTAAAAACAGGAGTTCTCATGCAAACGGCCCAGAACGAAATCACCACGGGTGGCGCCGCCGCCGGTATCGCACCGACCGCGCAGCAGACCCCCGCCAACGCCGCTAATACGAACTACCCGGATCACAAGATCATTCGTCGCAACGGTGCCGTGGTGGCGTTCGAGCCGTCCAAGATCGCCGTCGCCATGACCAAGGCCTTCCTCGCCGTCAACGGCGGGCAGGGCGCCGCCAGCGCGCGCGTGCGCGAGATCGTCGAGCAGCTGACCGACAACGTGGTGCGCGCGCTGGTACGCAGCCGCCCGAGCGGTGGCGCCATCCATATCGAAGACGTGCAGGACCAGGTCGAACTGTCGCTGATGCGCTCGGGCGAGCATGAAGTCGCCCGCGCCTACGTGCTGTACCGCGAAAAGCGCAAGGCCGAGCGCGCCAGCGCCAGCGCGCAGGCCGTGGCCCGAGTGCAGGAATCCGGCATCAGCATCAACGTGACCGACGCCGGCGTGACCAAGCCGCTCGACATCGTCGCGCTGCACGCCCTGATCGACAACGCCTGCTCGGGCCTGGGCGATGCCGTCAGCGCCGAGCCGATCCTGAAGGAAACGCTGAAGAACCTGTACGAAGGCGTGCCGATGACGCAGGTGTACGACTCCGCCATCCTGGCCGCGCGTACCCTGATCGAAAAGGACCCGGACTACAGCCAGGTCACCGCCCGTATCCTGCTGCACACCATCCGCAAGGAAATCCTGGGCACCGAAGTGACCCAGTCGGAGATGTCGGCCCGCTATGCCGAATACTTCCCCAAGTTCATCGCGCGCGGCATCGAAGCCGAACTGCTGGACGAAAAGCTGGCCACCTATGACCTGGCCCGCCTGGGCGCCGCGCTCGACGCCGGCCGCGACTTCCAGTTCAACTACCTGGGCCTGCAGACCCTGTACGACCGCTACTTCCTGCATATCGATGAAACCCGCATCGAAATGCCGCAGGCCTTCTTCATGCGCGTGGCCATGGGCCTGGCGCTGAACGAGAAGGACCGCGAAGCGCGCGCCATCGAGTTCTACCAGCTGCTGTCGTCGTTCGACTTCATGTCGTCCACGCCGACCCTGTTCAACTCCGGCACCCGCCGCTCGCAGCTGTCGTCGTGCTACCTGACCACCGTGTCGGACGACCTGGAAGGCATTTACGAAGCGCTGAAGGAAAACGCGCTGCTGTCCAAGTTCGCCGGCGGCCTGGGCAATGACTGGACCAACGTGCGCGCACTTGGCTCGCACATCAAGGGCACCAACGGCAAGTCGCAAGGCGTGGTCCCGTTCCTGAAGGTGGTGAACGACACCGCCGTGGCCGTGAACCAGGGCGGCAAGCGCAAGGGCGCGGTCTGCGCCTACCTGGAAACGTGGCACCTGGACATCGAAGAATTCCTGGAGCTGCGCAAGAACACCGGCGACGACCGCCGCCGCACCCACGACATGAACACGGCCAACTGGATCCCGGACCTGTTCATGAAGCGCGTGATGGAAGGCGGCGAGTGGACGCTGTTCTCGCCCGCCACCTGCCCGGACCTGCACGACAAGGTCGGCAAGGAATTCGAAAAGGCCTACCTGGGCTATGAAGCCAAGGCCGCCAGCGGCGAGCTGAAGCTGTTCAAGAAGCTGCCGGCGCTGCAACTGTGGCGCAAGATGCTGGGCATGCTGTTCGAGACCGGCCACCCATGGATCACCTTCAAGGATCCGTGCAACATCCGCAGCCCGCAGCAGCACGTCGGCGTCGTCCACAGCTCCAACCTGTGCACGGAAATCACGCTGAATACGAACGACAGCGAAATCGCCGTGTGCAACCTGGGTTCGGTGAACCTGGTGGCCCACCTGGCCAAGCAGGCTGATGGCTCGTACGTGCTCGACCACGCCAAGCTGCAGAAGACCATCCGCACCGCCATGCGCATGCTGGATAACGTCATCGACATCAACTACTACGCTGTCGAGAAGGCGCGCAACTCCAACCTGCGCCACCGTCCGGTCGGCATGGGCATCATGGGCTTCCAGGACTGCCTGCACGTGCTGCGCACCCCGTACGCCAGCAAGGCCGCAGTGCAGTTCGCCGACACCTCGATGGAAGCGGTGTGCTACTACGCCTACCAGGCTTCGACCGAGCTGGCTGAAGAGCGCGGCCGCTACAGCACCTACGAAGGCTCGCTGTGGGACCGTGGCATCCTGCCGCAAGACTCGCTCAAGCTGTTGGCCGAAGAGCGCGGCGGCTACCTGGAAGTGGACCTGTCCAGCACCATGGACTGGGACAGCCTGCGCGCCCGCATCAAGCAGCACGGCATGCGCAACTCGAACTGCATCGCGATCGCCCCGACCGCGACCATTTCGAACATCATCGGCGTGTCCGCTTGCATCGAGCCGACCTTCCAGAACCTGTACGTCAAGTCCAACCTGTCGGGCGAGTTCACCGTGGTCAATGACTACCTGGTGCGCGACCTGAAGGAACGCGGCCTGTGGGACGAAGTGATGGTCGCCGACCTGAAGTACTTCGACGGCTCGCTGTCGCGCATCGACCGCATC
>JABFVP010000224.1 GCA_013362725.1 Cupriavidus sp. | reverse complement strand
GCGACGCGCGATGCGGATGCGGTCGAGGCGCTGGTCGCCGCGGGCGCGGTGCCGGTGGCGCTGGCGGCGATGGACGAATACGCATGCGGCGCCACCGGCGAGAACGTGATCGGCGGCCCGGTGCGTAATCCGCTCGACCCGTCGCGCATCACTGGCGGCTCGTCGGCGGGCACCGCGGCGCTGGTGGCGGCCGGCGTGGTGCCGTTCGGGCTGGGCTCGGACACCAATGGCTCGATCCGTGCGCCGGCCGCGTTCTGCGGCATCTGGGGGCTGCGCCCGAGCACGGGCCGGCTATCGCTGCGCGGATGCGTGCCGTATGCGCAGAGCCTGGATGCGGTGGGACCGATGGCGGGGAGCGCCGGGGACCTGGCGCTGGCCTATGCGGCCATGCTTGGCATGGATGCGCCCGAGGATAAGCAAGACAGTGGTGCCGCGACGTTGCGCGTCGGCGTGCTCGGCCAAGGCTTTGCCGATTTTGCCGAGCCAGCGGTGCAGGCGGCGGTGCTGCGCGTGGCAGCGGCCTTCGGCACGGTGCGCACCATCGACCTGCCCGACGCGGATGCCGCGCGCGATGCGGCATCGGTGATCTCGGCCTATGAAGTCGGACGCAACCACCAGGCCATGGATTTCTCCGCGCGCCATGGCGGCTACAGCGCCTTCGTGCGCCAGCGCATCCTGGCCGGGCTGGCAATGCCGCGGGACTGGTATGACGTCGCGTGCCAGTACCAGTCGGCGTGGCGGCAGCGCCTGCTAACGCTGTTCGACGACGTCGACCTGCTGCTGGCGCCTTCGACTCCCTATGCCGCAACGCCGATCGGCGCCGAGACCGTCGAAGGTGCCGGCCGCGTCTACCGGCCGCGCGCCGATGCCGGCCACATGACGCGGCCGTTGTCGCTGGCAGGCCTGCCGGTGGTGGCCGCGCCTTGCGTGGGCGAAGGCTTGCCGGTGGGGATCCAGATCGTGGCACCGCCGTGGCGGGAAGCTCTGGCGCTCGCGGCGGGGCGCTTTCTCGAGGCGCAAGGTCTGTGCGGCAGGGCAGTGCCTCGACGTTTGTAACGATTGTTGCATTGAAGAAGAAGGCGTAATGCAAGCACCTTATCCGCTAATCATCCTCCGAACGTTTTCATTTCTACGGATAAAGCAACATATGTTGCATTGGCTGTGGATGTGCCTCTATACTGCAAACGCCTGACCGGGCCAGCGCTACTAGAACGGGATAACGAGATGCAAAAACAAAGGCAGCAACAAAAACGGCGGTCGCTGGCCACCCTGTTTTGGCTGGGCGCCACCTTCCTGGCAGGCCCCGCGATGGCCGACAGCTATCCGTCGCGTCCGATCCGCCTGGTGGTGCCATCGGCGGCCGGCGGCAGCCCTGACGTACTGATGCGCGCGCTGGGCGCCGAGGCCGGCAAGTCGCTGGGCCAGTCCTTCGTGATCGACAACAAGCCCGGCGCCTCGGGCGTGATCGGCATCTCGGAGCTCGAGCGCGCCGCGCCCGACGGCTACACGCTCGGCTATGCCAACAACGTCACGCTGTCGATCAACAAGAGCACCTTCCGCAAGCTGCCGTACCGGCCCGATGCCTTCGTGCCGGTGGTGCTGCTGTTCAAGGTGCCGAACGTGATCGCGGTCCGTCCGGACATGCCGGTGAAGACCTTTGCCGAGCTGGTGGCCCACATCAAGGCCAACCCGGACAAGGTCACCTACGCCTCGCCGGGACAAGGCACGTCCGGCCACCTCACCGGGCAGCTGCTGGCCGACAAGGCGGGGCTGGCCTGGACCCACGTCGGCTACAAGGGCAGCCCGCAGGCCGCGACCGATGTGGTGGGCGGCCAGGTCAACGTGCTGATCGACAACATGCCGACCATCCTGCCGCTGATCAAGGCCGGCAAACTCAAGCCGCTGGCGGTGACCAGCCTGGCGCGTTCGCCGCTGCTGCCGGCGCTGCCGACCATCGCGGAGTCAGGCGTGCCGGGCTTCGAGGGGGTGGCGTGGGGCGGCCTGGTCGCGCCGCAAGGCACGCCCGCCGACGTGGTCGGCAGGCTCAACGGCGTTTTCAACCGTGCGCTGGCGGAGCCGGCGCTGCGCCAGAAATTCGCCGCAATGGGCGCCGAGATCGTCGGCGGCACGCCGCAGGCGCTGGCCGGCTATGCCGCGCAGGAAACCGACAAGTGGGCGGCCGTGGTCAGGCAGGCCGGCATTACGCCGCAGTAGAGACGCCGACGAGACAAGGACCGACAATGGCATCGCAATTCCCGGCGCCGCAACGCGCCAACCTGGTCTTTCGCAACGCCACGGTGGTGGACGGCACGGGCGCAGCCCGCCGCAGCGCCGAGGTCGCGGTCACGGGTGACCGCATCGTTGCCGTAGGCGACTGCTCCGGCATCGCCGCCGACCACACCGTCGACTGCAGCGGCCGCGTGCTGGCGCCGGGCTTTATCGACGCGCATACGCATGACGACGGCTACCTGCTGGTGCACCGGGACATGACGCCCAAGGTGTCGCAGGGCATCACCACGGTTGTGACCGGCAATTGCGGCATCAGCGTGGCGCCGCTGCTCAGCGGTGCGCCGCCGCAGCCGCTGGACCTGCTGGGCCCGCCGGCGCTGTTCCGCTTCGAGACCTTCGCGCAGTGGCTCGACGCGCTGCGCGCGGCGCCCGCCAATGTCAACGTGGTACCGCTGCTGGGTCACTCCACGCTGCGCGTGCGCGCGATGCCCGAACTGGACCGTCCCGCCAATGACGCGGAGATTGCCGCGATGCGCGATGAGGTCAGGCTGGCGATGGAGGCGGGCGCCTTCGGGGTGTCGACCGGCACTTTCTACCCGCCGGCAGCCGCCGCCACCGAAGCCGAAATCATCGCCGTGTGCGAGCCGGTCCGCACTCATGGCGGGCTCTATTCCACCCATCTGCGCGACGAGACCGATGCCATCGTGCCGTCGATCGAAGAGGCGCTGCGCATCGGCCGCGCGCTGGACTGCCCGGTAGTGTTCTCGCACCACAAGGTGGCAGGCAAGCGCAACCATGGCCGCTCGGCCGAAACCCTGGGCCTGCTGGCCGAGGCCGCGCGCCTGCAGCCGTTGTGCCTGGACTGCCATCCGTATCCCGCCACCTCGACCATGCTGCGGCTGGACCGCGTGCGCCAGTCCACGCGCACGCTGATCACATGGTCCACCGGCTATCCCGCGGCGGGCGGCCGCGATTTCCATGAGCTGATGCAGGAACTCGGGCTGGATGAGGAAGCGCTGCTCGCCAGACTGCGTCCCGCAGCGGCGATCTATTTCATCATGGACGAGCGCGACGTCGCGCGCATCGCGCAGTTCCCGCTGACCATGTTCGGCTCCGACGGCCTGCCGTTCGACCCGCGCCCGCATCCGCGTCAGTTGGGCACGTTCCCGCGCATCCTCGCGCGCATGGTGCGCGAAGAACAACTGCTGACGCTCGAGGTCGCGATCCACAAGATGTCGGGGCTCGCCGCGCAGCAATACGGCCTGCAAGACCGGGGGCGCATCGCGCCGGGCGCGTTTGCCGACCTGGTGCTGTTCGATGCGCAGCGCGTGCAGGACCGCGCCACCTTTGAAGACCCGCTGCAGCTCAGCACCGGCATCGACGGCGTCTGGGTCAACGGCGCGCGGGTCTGGCAACAGTCGGCGCAGGCCGGGGAAGCCGCCGGCAGTGCGCGGCCGGCATTTTCCGGCCGCGTGCTGCGCCGCGTTGCCACCGACCATACTGCCACCACCACACCATCATGACCCACGTTTTCCATCGCAATCCGCGCCAGCAGTTGCCCGTTGCCGTTGCCGGGCAGGGCATCGAACTGATCGACAGCACCGGCCGGCGCTACCTGGACGCCTCCGGCGGCGCCGCCGTGTCGTGCCTCGGGCACGGCCATCCGCGCGTGATCGAGGCAATCAAGGCGCAGCTCGATACCATCGCCTATGCGCACACCTCGTTCTTCACCACCGAGGTGTCGGAGACGCTGGCCGATACCCTGGCGCAGGCGGCGCCGGGCGACCTTGATCATGTCTACTTCGTCTCGGGTGGCTCCGAGGCGGTGGAATCGGCGCTGAAGCTGGCGCGTCAGTACTTCGTCGAGGTGGGGCAGCCCGCGCGCCGCCACTTTATCGCGCGCCGCCAGAGCTATCACGGCAACACGCTCGGCGCGCTCGCCATCGGCGGCAACGCGTGGCGGCGCGAGCCGTTCCTGCCGCTGCTGGTGCCGGCGCACCACGTGTCGCCTTGCTATGCCTACCGCGACCGGCAGGCGGGCGAGACCGATGGGCAATACGCGCAGCGCCTCGCCGACGAACTGGACGCGAAAATCCTGAACCTCGGTCCCGAAACCGTCGCCGCGTTCGTCGCCGAAACCGTGGTGGGCGCCACCGCCGGCGCAGTGCCGCCGGTGGGCGACTACCTGAAGCGCATCCGTGCCGTGTGCGACAAGTACGGCGTGCTGCTGATCCTCGATGAAGTGATGTCAGGCATGGGCCGCACCGGCTACCTGTTCGCGTGCGAAGAGGACGGCGTGGTGCCTGACATCGTCACCATCGCCAAGGGACTCGGCGCCGGATACCAGCCCATCGGCGCGATGCTGTCGACGCGCCGGATCTATGACGCCATCGTCGGCGGCAGCGGCTTCTTCCAGCACGGCCACACCTATATCGGCCACGCCACCGCGTGCGCCGCGGCCCTGGCGGTGCAGCGCGCCATCGCCGAGGACAAGCTGCTGGCCAACGTGCTGGCCCGCGGCGAGCAGCTGCGCCAGCGGCTGCGGGAGGCGCTGGGCGGCCACCCCAACCTGGGCGATGTACGCGGACGCGGCCT
>JABFVP010000019.1 GCA_013362725.1 Cupriavidus sp. | reverse complement strand
AGGCGCTGCAAAGCCTGGGTGACGACCTGCGCTTCGTGCTGCTGACCTCGTCGGCCAAGGTCACGCCGGCACCCGAGGCCGGCGATCTGCTGGTGACGGTAACGCCGTCGGCGCATGCCAAGTGCGAGCGCTGCTGGCACTACCGCGCCGACGTCGGACACAACCCCGACCACCCCACTCTCTGCGGACGCTGCAACAGCAACCTGTTCGGCGCCGGCGAGCACAGGAGCCATGCCTGATGGCATCGACCACGTCCCGCTCGGCGCGCCCGGCGCGCCGCAACAAGGCTGCCGGCAATACCACCCCGCTGCTGTGGATGGCCTTTGCGCTGCTGGTGGTGCTGCTCGACCAGTTCTTCAAGATCGTGATCGTGCGCAGCTTCAGCTACGGCGAGTCGCGCCCGGTGACCGGCTTCTTCAACCTGGTGCTGGTCTACAACAAGGGCGCGGCGTTCAGCTTCCTGGCTGACGCCGGCGGCTGGCAGCGCTGGTTCTTCACCGGCCTGGGCGTGGTGGTCGGCGCGTTCATCGTCTGGCTGCTGTACCGCCATACCGGGCAGCGGCTGTTCTGCTTCGCGGTGTCGCTGATCCTGGGCGGCGCGGTCGGCAACGTGATCGACCGCGTGGTCTACGGCCACGTAATCGATTTCCTGGACTTCTACGTGCGCAACTACCACTGGCCGGCCTTCAACATCGCCGACTGCGCCATCACGGTAGGCGCGGTGCTGCTGATCGTCGACGAGCTGCGGCGGGTGCGCAAGCACTGAGCGCCACCAACTTTCCCTTCCCTCCCCAGCCAGGTTCCACACCATGGATTTGCGCGGCAAGCACATCGTACTCGGCCTGACCGGCGGCATCGCCTGCTACAAGTCGGCCGAGCTGGTCCGGCTGCTGACCAAGGCCGGCGCCACCGTGCAGGTGGCCATGACCGAGGCGGCGACGCATTTCATCACGCCGGTGACGATGCAGGCGTTGTCGGGCCGGCCGGTCTTCCTGTCGCAATGGGATGCGCGCATCGACAACAACATGGCGCATATCGACCTCTCGCGCGAGGCCGACGCCATTGTCATCGCCCCTGCATCGACCGACTTCATGGCACGGCTGGCCAACGGCCTGTGCGACGACCTGCTGAGCACGCTGTGCATCGCGCGCGACTGCCCGCTGCTGGTGGCGCCGGCGATGAACCGGCAGATGTGGGCCGCCCCCGCCACCCAGCGCAACGCCGCCCAGCTGCGCGCCGATGGCGTGGTGATCCTGGGCCCGGGCAGCGGCGACCAGGCCTGCGGCGAAGTCGGCGACGGCCGCATGCTGGAGCCCGAAGAGCTGCTCGACGACATCATCGCCTTCTTCCAGCCCAAGCCGCTGCAAGGCAAGCGCATGCTGATCACCGCCGGCCCGACCTTCGAGGCGATCGACCCGGTGCGCGGCATCACCAACCTGTCGTCCGGCAAGATGGGTTTCTCGATCGCGCGCGCGGCGCGCGAGGCTGGCGCCGAAGTGCTGCTGGTGGCCGGCCCCACCGGCCTGCCCACCCCGCGCGGCGTGACGCGCACCGACGTGCGCAGCGCGCAGCAGATGCATGACGCGGTGATGGCGCAGCTGACCGGCGTCGATGTCTTCGTCGCGGTGGCCGCGGTGGCGGACTGGCGCCCGGCCGAGGTCGCGCAGCAGAAGCTGAAGAAAGCCAGCGATACCGATACGCCGACGCTGCAGTTCGTGCAGAACCCCGATATCCTGGCCGCGGTCGCGGCCCGCGCCGACGCACCCTACTGCGTCGGCTTTGCCGCCGAAAGCGAGAACCTGGAGCAGTACGGCGAGCAGAAGCGCCAGCGCAAGGGCGTGCCGCTGCTGGTGGGCAATATCGGCCACCACACCTTCGGCCTGGACGACAACGAGATCGTGCTGTTCGACGCCGCCGGCATGACGCGGCTGCCGCGCGCCGACAAGCTGTCGCTGGCACGGCAGCTGGTCGCGGCGATCGGCCAGCGCCTGCCCGGTCGCGCGCGGCCCTGACTTTTGCAACGCATTCCCGAGATTGCTTATGACCCAGCCTCTGAACCCGACCGTCGAAATCAAGGTGCTCGATGCGCGCCTGAACCAATGGGGCCTGCCCGCCTACCAGAGCGAGATGGCCGCCGCCATCGACCTGCACGCCTGCGTCGACGCGCCCGTGGCGATCGCGCCGGGCACGCCCGCGCAGCTGGTGCCGGCCGGCATCGCCGTGCACATGGGCAATCCGTACATGGCCGCGACCATCGTGCCGCGCTCGGGACTGGGCCACAAGAAGGGGCTGGTGCTGGGCAATTCGATCGGCGTGATCGATGCCGACTACCAGGGCCAGATCATGGTTAGCGTGTGGAACCGCAACGCGGCGGGCACCGAGCCGATCGTGATCCAGCCGGGCGAGCGCATTGCGCAGATGATGTTCGTGCCGGTGCTGCGGCCGGTGTTCTCGACGGTTGAGGAATTCAGCCAGGACAGCGAACGCGGTGCGGGCGGCTTTGGCTCGACCGGCGTGCATCACGCCAAGGCCAGCGCCTGACGAATTGTCGGCCTTGGCAGGAAGTACTGGCGCCCGCGGGGCGCCAGTTTGCATTTCAGCCCTGCTGCTCGAACAGCAAGGCCACGCCGCTGGCGGCATCCGCCGGCACCAGGGTCTCGCGCGGACCGAGGTCGTGGGTCGGCACGCCCTGCTCGCGCCAGCCGGCGCGGGCCGCCGCAAGGTCGTTGGTGCGCAGGCGGATCGCCGCATAGCCCGGCCCGTCGCGCCGGATATGCGTGGTGCCGGTGGCTGACGCCAGCGCCTGCGGCGTACTGAGCACCAGGGTGGCGTTGTCGACCGCCAGGCTGCTGACATGTTCGCTCAATTGCGTCAGCTCGCCGCCGGTCAGCTCGGCATAGGCGCGCGCGGCGGCATCCACCAGCGCCGGCGCCACCACCAGGAACATGGTCGCGATGCTCTGCGCCTCGTTGGCATGGCGCATCCATTCGGGCCGCCACAGCAGCTCGGGCGTGCGGTGCTCGCAGACGAAATAGCGCGCGCCCGGGGCGTCGTCGAGCGCGGTCACGCGGAACGTTGCCGGATGCTCGCTGCCATCGCCCAGCCGCACCGGGCGCGAGAATTCGATCGGTTCCGAGGTATGCCAGCCGTCCGCGCGCAGCCGCGCCGCGGTGGCAAAGGCATCGGCGCTCTTGCACGACATTGCCGCACAGCCGCCGCCGCGCTGCTGCGCGTCCCAGTCATACTGCCGGCTGGGGCTGGGCGCGGTCACGTGCAGCAGCTCGAGGTAGTCCCGCTGCAGCATGATGCAGTGGTTCTGCGAGCCCAGTGTATGGTAGCCGCGCGGCGTCAGCGTGAAGCCCAGCCGCTGCCAGTCCCGCGCCGCGGCATCGAGGTCTGGGCACACCACCACGGCGTGATCGAACATTTCTGCTTGCGTTGCCATCGGCATCCCCCCGGACGCATGGCGCACGGCGGCGCCGGACTGGTTTATTCGAACTGGATATTGGCCTTGCGCGCCACCGCCTGCCATTTGTCATGCTCGCGGCGTACCAGCTGGCCCAGCTCGGCCGGGCTGCCGCCGACGATTTCGAAGCCTTGCGCGCCGAGCGCATCGACCACGCGCGGCTGGCGCAGCGACTCGACCAGCGCGTCGTGCAGGCGCGTCACCGTCGCCGCCGGCAGCTCGGCCGGACCGAACACGCCGATCCACGAATACGCCTCGAAGCCCTTGAGGCCCTGCTCGGCCACCGTGGGCACCTGCGGCAACTGGCGCAGGCGGGTGGTGCCGGTCACGCCGAGTATCTTGATGGTGCGCGCGGCCACGTGCGCCTGCACCGCGGCGTAGCTGCTGAAGAAGATGTCGACCTCATTGGACAGCACCGCCTGCACCGCCGGGCCGCCGCCCTTGTAGGGCACATGCAGCATATGCACGCCGGCCTCGGTCGCCAGCGCCTCGGCCGCGAGCTGGTTCAGGCTGCCGATGCCCGACGACGCATAGCGCACGCCATCTGGCCTGGCCCTGGCCAGCGCCACCAGTTCGCGCACGTTCGACGCCGGCAGCGCCGGGTTGGCGGCGATCACCAGCGGGAAGCGCACCAGCTGCGAGATCGGCGAGAAATCGCGGAAGGTATCGTAGGGCAGCTGCTTGTACGCAAACGGGTTGATCGCATGCGTGTCGAACGCCATCAGCAGCGTATTGCCGTCCGGCCTTGCACGCGCCACGGTGCTTGAAGCGATCAGCCCGCCCGCGCCCGGCTTGTTGTCCACCACCACGGTCTGCCCCAGCGCGGCCTTCAGCCCGGGTTGCAGCTGGCGCGCGACGATGTCGACGCTGCCGCCCGGCGGGAACGGCAGCACCAGTGCGATCGGACGTTGGCTGGCGGCGCCATCCGCGGCGCTGGCGACGGTGGCATGGAGCATCGGGCCGGGCAAGGCGCCCAGCGGCAGGATCTTGAGCAGCAGGCGGCGGCGCCGCGTGCGGTCGGCAGAAGACATCGGGGCGTTCGGTTTCGAGGCGCTGGAGGCGTGGGGCGTCAGGGAAAAAGAAACGGGGCGGCCAGTCTGGCCGCCCCGCTATTTTGCCCGATGATCGACCCCGTTGCTGGCAACGCGGCCGAATATCGCTCAGGCTTCTGCGCGCTGTTCCTCGGGCGCCTCTGGCGGTTCCGGCTCGATCTCGGAAAAATCGAGCTTGATCTGGTCCTGCTCGTCCAGATCCACCACCACCTTGCCGCCCGAGACCAGGCGCCCGAACAGCAGCTCGTCGGCCAGCGCCTTGCGGATCATGTCCTGGATCAGGCGCTGCATCGGACGCGCCCCCATC
>JABFVP010000304.1 GCA_013362725.1 Cupriavidus sp. | reverse complement strand
GATCGAGGTGACGCTGGTCGAACCGAATCCGGCCTTTGTCTCGTGCCCGCTGTCGAACCTGGTGCTGGGCGGCAGCCGCCAGCTCGGCGACCTGACGCTGCCGTACGACGCGCTGGTGCGCCGGCACGGCGTGCGGCTGGCGCGCGACACCGCGGTCGCGATCGACCCGGCCAAGCGGACCTTGCGCCTGGCGGGCGGCAGCGTGCTGCCCTATGACCGCCTGCTGCTGTCGCCCGGCGTCGAGATGATGCGCGATGCGCTGCCCGGGCTGAAGCGCCCCGGCGGCGAGCAGATCCTGCATGCCTGGAAGGCCGGCCCCGAGACCGTCGCGCTGCGACGCCAGCTGGAGGCGATGCCCGACGGCGGCACCTATGCCATCAGCGTGCCGCTGGCGCCGTACCGCTGCCCGCCGGGCCCGTACGAGCGCGCCTGCCAGGTGGCGCACTATTTCAGGCAGCACAAGCCGCGCAGCAAGGTGCTGATCCTCGACGCCAATGCCGACATCACCTCCAAGGCCGCGCTGTTCCGCCAGGTGTGGGCCACGCAATACCCGGGCATGGTGGAATACCGGCCGCAGCACGAGCTGGCCGATGTCGACCCCGCCACGCGCACGCTCAAGTTCGAGGTGCAGGACGATGTGCGCGCCGACGTGCTCAATGTGCTGCCGCCGCAGCGGGCCGGCGCGATCGCGGTGTCGGCCGGGCTGGCCACGGCCAATGGCAAGTGGTGCGAGGTGGACTTCCTCAGCTTCGAGTCGCGCGCCGCGGCGCATATCCATGTGATCGGCGACGCTATCCAGATCGCGCCGCTGATGCCCAAGTCCGGCCATATGGCCAACCAGCACGGCAAGGTCGCGGCGGCGGCGCTGGTGGCGCTGCTGTCGGACCGCGCCCCGGACCCGGAGCCGCTGTACAACAACACCTGCTACAGCTTCACCTCCGACCGCGAGGCGGTGCATGTGTCCAGCGTGCATCGCTACGACGCGGCGCAGAAGACCATGGTCACGGTGCCGGGCTCGGGCGGGCTGTCGCCGGCACCGACGGTGCTGGAAGGCGATTACGCGCTGGCCTGGGCGCGGGGTATCTGGGCGGAGATGCTGGCCTGACGCTGCCGGAAGTGCGGGCCGCCACGGCTGCCCGCACAAAACCGCAAGAACGTGCAATGCCGCGCGCGCATGCGCTGCTACGCTTGGCGTCCCGATCGAACTCGCGCGCCCGCGCCCGGCATCCCCCATGCAAGCCAGAGACCGTCTCCTCGCCCTCGCCATCGTCTGCGTCTGGGGCGTCAACTTCGTCGTGATCAAGGTCGGACTGGCGGGCGTGCCGCCGATGCTGCTGGGGGCGCTGCGCTTCCTGCTGGTAGCGTTCCCGGCGATCTTCCTGGTGCCGCGCCCGCGCGTGCCGTGGCGGCTGCTGCTGGCCTACGGCGCCACCATCAGCCTGGGCCAGTTCGCTTTTCTGTTCTACGCCATGGCGGTCGGCATGCCGGCCGGCCTGGCGTCGCTGGTGCTGCAGTCGCAGGCCTTCTTCACGCTGGCGATCGCTGCGCTGTGGCTGGGCGAGCCGGTGCGCTGGCACAACTTCGCCGGCATGGCGGTGGCGGCCGGCGGGCTGGCGCTGATCGGCGCCGGTGCGGGTGGTACGGGCGGCATGGGCGGGATGGGCGCGGCCGGTTTCGTGCTGACGCTGTGCGCGGCGTTCTGCTGGGCCAGCGGCAATATCGTCAGCAAGAAGATCGGCCCCGTGGACCTGCTCGGGCTGGTAATCTGGGGCGCGCTGGTGCCGATCGTGCCGTTCGCGCTGCTGTCGCTGTGGTTCGAGGGGCCGGCGCGCATCGTGCAAAGCCTGACGCAGGTGTCCGGCATGGCGGTGTTCGCGGTGGCATACCTGGCGTTCGCGGCGACGGTGTTCGGCTACACCATGTGGGGCCGGCTGCTGACGCGCTATCCGGCCAGCCAGGTGGCGCCGCTGACGCTGCTGGTGCCGGTGGTTGGGCTGGTGTCGGCGCACGTGCTGCTGGGCGAAGAGCTGTCTGGTACGCAGTGGATCGGCGCCGCGGTGGTGATGGCAGGACTGCTGCTCAACGTGTTCGGCCAGCGCCTGTGGGCGGGCAGGGCACTGGTGCGCCGCTGAGCCGGCGCGCGCGGGGCAGCATGCTGTGTTGCATCAATGGGTAAACACTATATGCGCATTCACGCATATACGAATATATTAGACGGCATGGAAGAGCTGGATCGCGTGTTCGAAAAGGTATCGGGTTACTTCAGCCTGCTGGCGGAGCCGACGCGGCTGAAGATCCTGCACGCCTTGTGCGATGGCGAGAAGCCGGTCAGCACGGTGGTCGAGACGGTAGGGTCGTCGCAGACCAACGTGTCGCGGCATCTCAACGCGATGTACCGCTCGGGCGTGCTGTCGCGCCGCAAGGAGGCGAACCTGGTGTTCTACGCCATTGCGGACGAAAGCGTGATCGAGCTGTGCCGCACGGTCTGCGTGCAGGTAGCGAGCCGGCTGGAGGACAACGCCTTGCCCTCCGGCGTGGTCGACCGCTTCATGGCACAGCCCGCGCCGGAAACCCCGGCGCGCCGGCGGCGCACCGCAGGCTAGGCCGCGCCACCACTCTTCCGGCAGCAAACGGCGGCGCCGCACCCGTTGCAGCGCCCTGTACAACAGGCACGCCGACCGGTCCCTGCGGACCGGGGCGAGCGCGCCGGAGGAGACCGCATTGCAGCAACGGAACCGGCCCGGGCGCATCGTGCCCGCGCCCGAGCACTTCGTCAGCGCATCGCTGCAGCAGGACATCGGCCGGCACGGCCTGGACGCGCCGCGGCGCGACTTCCTGCGCAAGAGCTTCCTGGGTGCCGCCGCGGGCATTGCCACGGCGGCGGCAGGCCGGCAGGCGCTGGCCGCGGGCGGCGCGAATGGCGATCCGGCCATCCTGCAGCCCCAGCCCTGGGCCACGTCGCTGGGGCAGCCGGTGGCGGCGCGCCCCTACGGCCAGCCCTCGGTCCATGAGAAAAACCTGATCCGGCGCGAGTCGCCCGGCCTGACCCGGGTGTCGGCGGCCTCGGTCGCGTTCGCGCCGCTGCAGGGCTTCTTCGGCATCATCACGCCCAACGGCCTGCACTTCGAGCGCCACCACCAGGGCTGGCACGATATCGATCCGGCGCGCCACCGGCTGATGATCAATGGCCTGGTGCGCACGCCGCGGGTCTACACCATGGACGACCTGATGCGCCTGCCGGCGGTGTCGCGCATGCATTTCATCGAATGCGGCGCCAACACCGGCATGGAGTGGGGCAACGTCGCGGTGCCGACGGTGCAGTACACCCACGGCATGCTGTCGTGCTGCGAATTCACCGGGGTGCCGCTGCGGGTGCTGCTGGACGACGCCGGCGCCGACCTGCGCCGCGGCCGCTACCTGCTGGCCGAGGGCGGCGACGGCTCGTCGATGACGCGCACCATCCCGATGGAGCTGGCCGACGAGATCATCGTCGCCTGGGGCATGAACGGCGAGATGCTGCGCCCCGAGAACGGCTACCCGCTGCGGCTGGTGGTGCCGGGCGTGCAGGGCGTGTCGTGGGTCAAGTGGCTGCGCCGGCTGGAGCTGGGCGACCAACCCTGGAACGCCAAGGACGAGACCATCCACTACGTCGACATGATGCCGGACGGCAAGCTGCGCCAGTACACCTCGATCCAGGAGTGCAAGTCGGTCATCACCACGCCGTCGGGCGGGCAGCAACTGGTCGGCAAGGGCTTCTACAACATCAGCGGCCTGGCGTGGTCCGGGCGCGGACGGATCAAGCGTGTCGATGTGTCGACCGACGGCGGCCGCAACTGGCGCACCGCGCGGCTGGAGGCGCCGGTGCTGTCCAAGTGCCTGACCCGCTTCAACCTGGACTGGGTCTGGGACGGCGGCCCGGCCATCCTGCAAAGCCGCGCCATCGACGAGACCGGCTACGTGCAGCCGAAGCTGGGGCAGCTGCGCGCGGTGCGCGGCACGCGCTCGATCTATCACAACAACGCGATCCAGAGCTGGCAGGTGGCGGCGGGCGGCGAGGTGACCAATGTCCATGTGGGTTGAGCTCAGGATCGCGGCGGCGCTGCTGCTGGCGGCGGGCTGCGCCGTGTCGCCGTCCGCGGCGGCAGCCGGGATGAATGAAGCGCGCGCGGCACTTGGCCGCACCGCCACGGCGGCAGAGCTGGCCGCATGGGATATCGACGTGCGTCCCGACTTCAAGGGCCTGCCCAAGGGCAGCGGCACGGTGGCGCAGGGCCAGAAGGTCTGGGACGGCAAGTGCGCGTCGTGCCACGGCGACTTCGGCGAATCCAACGAGGTGTTCACGCCGCTGGTCGGCGGCACCACCGCCGAGGACATCAAGCGCGGACGCGTCGCCGGCATGACCGGCAACCAGCCGTACCGCACCACGCTGATGAAGGTCAGCACCGTCAGCACGCTGTGGGACTACATCCATCGCGCCATGCCATGGAATGCCCCCAAGAGCCTGAGCGCGAGCGAGGTCTATGCGGTCACCGCCTACCTGCTCCACCTGGGCGAGATCGTGCCGGCCGACTTCGCGCTGTCCGACGCCAATATCGCCGAAGTCCAGCGGCGCATGCCCAACCGCACCGGCATGACCACCGACCACGGCCTGTGGCCGGGTCGCGGCCGGCCGGATACCCGCAACACCGCGTGCATGTCGCGCTGCGCGCAGCAGGTCGCGATTGCCTCGTCGATGCCGGACTATGCGCGCGACGCCCATGGCGACCTGGCGCAGCAGCAGCGCGCGTTCGGCCCGGTGCGCGGCATCGCCGCCGCTGCCGCGGCGAAGCCAGG
>JABFVP010000631.1 GCA_013362725.1 Cupriavidus sp. | reverse complement strand
CTCCCTTCCGAATTCGCGCCGAGGAAGCTCTGTCGGCTGTGACGATTGCTCATGATGGTTTAGAGGTTCGTGGGTGGTCAGAATCTGAATAGAAGCTGCGCTCGGCCGCTTCAGTTCGAGGGGGTCCCAAATCAAGGCCTGTGCATTGTCATAACTCAGGACGAGTACGCCATGCGGCAATTCAGGCCGCACGTTAAGAAAATCGGGTACAAAGCGCTCACTCTCATGTCGGTCGACCGCACTGAACGCGGGCTTGCCGCAGTGGTCATGGCGGTGTACGTGGATGACACTGATGGGTTCGCCGTGAGCCCGTTGCAGATACGTGCGAAAGACATTCCCCGACACGGCAGCACCAACCGACGGGTCATCGATGTATCCCTGATCCGGAACGCTTTCGTATGACGCCGCCGTCAGGCGCCACCCCAGTTCGGTGTGCTTTGCAGTGCATGTGACAAAACCGACACGTTCAGCAGCGAATGCATGGGGACGGCTCAAGTCCGCATGCATTCGCTTCAAAAGTGCCTCGCAGATTTGGATAGTCGCTTTCATTGCAGCGCCTTCACCGACAACGAAATCACCCCCATCACCGCCCCAACCCCACGATTGTCGCTTGAGATCGCCTCACTGACACCCCCCAGCGCCCGCGCCGCCACCAAGTAAGCCAGCACCTGCACCGCGAACGCCCCAAACGCCCACAGCAAGAACATCGCAAACGTAGCGTTGTGCTGAATACTCGACGACAGCGTCAGCGAGAACCCCAGCACCGCCCCGCCCAGCGACAGTGCCGCCGCGATATTGCCCTCGCGGATCAGCGTGAATTCCCGATGCGGCGTGACCCGCGTATAGACCAGCAGGAACAACCCCAGCATGGCAAAGCTGGTGACGATGTAGATCAGGTAGGCAAGCGCCGGGTGCATGGTATTGACCATTGGATGGACTCGTGTCAGTTGTCAGGGTTTGCGTGCGAGAAAGCGTCCAGCAGGTGGCATTCAGCCGCCGCCGGAGCGCCCGGAGCTGCCGAAGCGGCTGGTGAAGCCGCCGCGCGATACCACCGGTGCGCGCGATACGGCTGCGGAGCGCATGGTCAGGCCCATGGAGCGCCCGCCGCCGAGCGAGCTGCGGCGTACGGTGGCTTCTTCCACCATGGCGGCGCGCGGCGTGGCGTTGGTAAAGGATTGCGTGGGCGTGCCGTTTCGGTCGTAGACCTGCATCGGGCGCAGCGGGCCGGACGTCATATCGCGCTGGGTCTGGGTGCCGTTGGGGTGGTAGACGGTGCCGCTGGCGGTGTAGTACGGCCCGTACCAGCGCGCGTAGTACGCGCTGCTGCTGTGCGTGGTGCCGGCGCCTGCCGTTTCGCTGGCGGGGGCGTTGAGGCTGGAGCTGTAGATGGTGCTGGGGTCGTCGACCGGCACGCTTTCGCAGTCGTTGGGCGTGTTCCAGTCGGCCTCGCAGTCTTCCAGCGTGGCGTAGCTGGCGCGGCGCACGGTGACGCCGGGGTCGTCGTCGGCGTCGTCGCTGCAGGAGCCGAGCACGGCCACGCCGGCGACCACGGCGCAGGCGCCGACGATCCACAGCGCGGGCGAGCCGCCCTGCTTTTTCTGCTCGGCCTGGTAGGCGGCGATTCGCGGCGACGGGCCGCCGGAGCCGCCACGGCCGGGCATGTATGGGCTGCCGTATTTGGAGCGTTTGGTGCCCTTCTTCTTGTTGGTCATGGTTTATGCGTGGGTGAAGTAATGAGGGACGAAGAAGCTGGTGTTCTTGGCGATGGGTCCGGATTCTTCGCGCACGCACAGGCCGCTGGGCACGTCGTCGACGATCCATACGCCCAGCGTGGTGTAGCGCCCGTCAAAGCGCCGCGCGGGTTCGTAGGCCTGGTAGATGAAGCCTTCTTCGCCATACTCGCCGGGGTTGTGGACGCGGTCGCCCTCAGGGGTGAGCAGCGTCACGCTTTCGCCTTCGCGCGACAGGAAGGGCTTTTTTGCGTGCGGACGGCCGGCGAAGTGGCCTGCGTCGAAGCTGGCTTCGATCAAGTTGGGATGTCCGGGAAACAGCTCCCACAGGATCGGCAGGATGGCCTTGTTGGACAGCACCGCCTTCCATGGCGGCTCGACCCAGCGCACGGGGCTGTGCGCCAGCTGGTCGCGGTAGTCGGAGGTGGCCATCCATTCCCACGGGTAGAGCTTGAACACGACTTCCATCGGCACGTTGTCGGCGTCGTAGAAGTTGCTGCGGCCGTCGGTGCCGATCTCCTGCAGGTCGATCAGCTTGACGGACCAGCCGGCCTGCAGCGCGGTGTCCATCAGGTACTCGGTATTGCAGACGTCTTCCTGGCTGTCGAACATGCAGGCGAGGTGCAGCAGGCTGGCGTTGCGGTAGTGGTTGCGCAGCCATTGCCAGCGCGCCACTAGTGCGTCGTGCAGGCTGTTGAACTGATCGGCCTGCGGCTGCACGGCGTCTTTCCAGTACCACTGGGCGACGGCGGACTCGATCAGCGATGTCGGGGTGTCGGCGTTGAACTCGTACAGCTTGGGCACGCCGTGCGGGTCCAGCGTCATGTCGAAGCGGCCGAACAGCGTGGGCTCGTCGCGGTCCCACGAGGTGCGGATCAGTTGCGCGAAGTCCTGGTCGATGGCCAGGCGCGCAAACAGGTCGTGGTCGATCACGTGCTGCACGGCTTCCAGGCAGCGCTGGTTCAGGTCGTACGCCGCGGCATAGAGGGTTTCCACCTCTCGCTTGCTGAAGGCGTAGGCGGCGTCTTCGCGCCAGTAGAAGAAGGTGTGGTCATCGACTTCGCGCGGAACGTTGAACTCGTCCAGCGAATGGAAGTGGAAGCCCACCTTCTCGAGTTCGCGCGGCCAGTTGCGGCGCGGGGTTTGCGGGATGCGTTGCATCAGCAGGCAAGGGTCAGCAGGGAGGGATCGGGCCGGACCGTGTTGTCGTCCAGCAGGAAGTCGGTGAAGGCGAGCGAGGTGGCGCCAGGGCGCGGCAGCCAGTCGGTGAATGCGATGCTCAGCGGTGCCCACCAGTGCGCGGCATCGGCCAGCACCGGGCCGAAGTCGAGCGCATCGGATTCCACCACGCCGCGCGACGGATGGGCCAGCATCCATTGCATGCCGGCGACCAGGCTCGATGCCACCTGCAGGCTGGTGGCGGTGTTGTACGGCGCCAGCGCGCGCGCGCGCTGCACCGACAGGCGCGAGCCATGCCAGACCGCGCCGTGCCGACCGCTCATCAGCAGCACGCCGAGTTCGTCTTCGCCGCACGGGATCTCGTCGCGCAGGATGCGTTCGGCGCGCACGCGCGGGGCGGCGCGGTCGTCCAGCCATTGCATCGAGGCCTGCGTGGCGGCGGTGGGGCGATAGGCGTAGTAGACGGTGGGGCGATACAGCGGCTGGCCGGCGACCGTGTCGGTCAGGTATTCGGCGATCGAGATCGATTCGTTGTGCGTGATCAGGTAGGCGTCGAAGGGGCCATGCACCGGCGACCACGAGCGCACGCGCGTGCGATGGCCCGGCCGGTCCAGCGCGATCGCCGCACCGCTGCCGTAGCCATGGCGGTAGCCATCGGACGGCAAGCGCGGTTCATGGCTGCCCCACCCGAGTTCGGCGTCCTGCAGGCACTCGGTGATAAAGCCTTCGGCGGACCAGGTGTTGGCGAATTCGCCGTCGCGCGGATAGCCGGGGGCTTGCTGGCTGTCATATTCAGCGATCTGGATCACGCGCACGTCCAGCGTGCGCGCGAGCGCGGCCCACGCGGCGCGATCGCCGGGTTCCGGCTGGTTCAATCCGGCCTTGCCGGCCAATGCCATCAGTGCGGCCTTGACCAGCACCGAAACCAGTCCGGGATTGGCGCCATGCGCCACCAGCGCGGTCGGCAGGGTCTCGCGCCCGCGGGCGAAGGCCAGCAGCTCGTGGCGCAGCGCGTAGTTGCTCAGGTGCGAGGCCTGCGGATCGGCTTCGTAGTCCCAGGGCTCGATGCCAGCATCGACATAGAACGCGCCGCGTCCCTGCGCCAGTGCGATCAGGTCGCGGCTGCAAACGGATGGCGCCAGGTTCAGCAGGAAGGCGCCGGGCCGCAGCAGCGGGACCAGCATGGATTCGTAGTTGGCCGCAGTGATGATGGCCTGGATGGCGTGCAGCCCATGCCGGGCGACCAGTTCCTGGCGCGCGCGGTCCAGCACGCGGTCAACCACGGTGATCGCTGCCCGCGGCCAGGCCCGCTCCAGCAGCGGCAGCACGGCCTGGCCGATGCAGCCGAAACCGACGATGACGATTTGTTCGATCACGCAGACCCTTCCGCCCGAGAATCGGCAAGCGGCGGTCCCCGGACGCGGCAACGACCGCGCCGGCGCAGGACTGCCCTTGCCTGGCTTTATCAATTCTGATCAGAATCGCTAAATCTAGCGAAGGGCAAGACTATCGCCGCGCGCGGCCGCTGCCAACTGCCGGCAGGGTCGCTGGCCCGCGCTTCAGCGCAGCAGGCGCCAGGCCAGCCGCGCCGCCACGCGCGCGCCCAGGTGGTCGCGGTCGTACTGGGGGTTGTACTCCGCCAGGTCAGCCACGCGCAGCTTGCCGCTGCGGCGGACCAGCCGCACGACTTCCTCCACCACCGGCAACGGCACGCCGTAGGCGGCGGGCGCCGACACGCCCGGCATCACCGCGCCCGGCAGCGCGTCGAGGTCGATGGTCAGGTACACGTGGTCCACGGCATCGATGCGCGCGGACAGCTCCGCCAGTCGTTCTGCCAGGTGGCGTTCCTGCATGTCGACGTCCTCGACGTAGCTGACGCCCAGCGCCTCGGCGCGGCCGAACAGGGCCGGCGTGTTGCTGAGGCGGCTGA
>JABFVP010000352.1 GCA_013362725.1 Cupriavidus sp. | reverse complement strand
CATGGGCCACCAGGCAATCGGCGGCGTCCGGCGGCACGCCGGCGGCCAGTGGCGTGGCCGGCGTGGTCGCTTGCACGATGCCCGCGCTCACGATCCCGCCCCTTGCGCGGCCTGCCGCTGCAGCACCGCGGCCCGCCTGACCGCGCGCACGATTTCCACATGCGTGCCGCAACGGCACAGGTTGAAGCGCAAGGCTTCGCGGATCTGCGCTTCGTCGGGATCGGGGTTCTGCGCCAGCAGCGCCTTCGCGGTCATGATCATGCCGTTCAGGCAGTAGCCGCATTGCGCGGCCTGCTCTTCGATAAAGGCCTGCTGCACTGGGTCGGGGTGCTGTGCCGTGCCCAGGCCTTCGAGCGTGGTCACCGCGTGGCCCACCACGGCCCTGACCGGCAGCACGCATGAACGCGCCGGCAGGCCGTCCACCAGCACCGTGCAGGCGCCGCACTGGCCCAGGCCGCAACCGTACTTGGGCCCGTTGCAGCACAGGTCGTTGCGCAGGATGTAGAGCAGCGGCGTGTCAGGCGCCACCTCGAGCGTGTGCTCGGCGTGGTTGACCTGCAGGGTCAGGGGGCGGGGCGTGTTCATCGGGGGCTGGGGGCGGTTTGAACATCACGCATCGCGGCGCCGCGCCCCATTCTCGGCGAGGGGCGGCGGCGGGCAGGGCGGTCAGGCGATCAGGCGGCTTCGGACAGCGGCTTGCTCCCGGCCGACACCAGCGGCACGTTGAACACATCGTAGCCGAAACACCAGTCCGGGTTCTCGTTGCTGCGCAGCCAGGTGTTGTTGTGCGAAACCAGCTGGACCTTGCCTGCGCGCTCGGCGCGGTTGGCCTCGTACAGCGCGAAGGCGGCGGCGTAGTCGTCGGTGCCGGCCTCGGTGAAGCAGCGCGTCAGCATGGCGGCATCCTCGATCGCCATCGCGGCGCCCTGCGCCATGTGCGGCTTCATCGGGTGGCAGGCATCGCCCAGCAGCACCAGGCGGCCCCGGCTCCACAGCGGCAGCGGATCGCGCTCCAGCAGCGGCCACTTGGTCACTTCGACCGTGCCTTCGATCAGCGATTGCACGCCTTCATGCCAGCCGTCGAAGGCCGCGCGCATCTCTTCGATGCTGCTCGGCACCCAGCTTTTGCTCAGGTCCCATTCAGGCTCGGGCACGCCGGTGACGTAGTAGATCTCGTCGAGCTTGCTGGTGTCGAAGTAGACCATCATGTGGCGATCATCGGTCCACCACTTGGTGCAGCGCTCGTGCGTGAAGTCCTTGACGCGCGAGATCGGGAACACCGCGCGGTGCGCGACGTAGCCGGTGTACTTGGGCGGCTCGGCGCCCAGCAGGGTCTCGCGGATGCGCGAGTTGACGCCGTCGGCGCCGATCACGATATCGGCTTCCTCGACCGTGCCGTCGGTGAAGCGCAACTGCACCACATCGCCCTGGTCGGTGACGCTTTCCAGCTTCTTGTTGAAGAACAGCGTGCCCGGGGCGACGGCGTCGGTCAGCAGCTTGTGGAAGTCGCCGCGGTGCACGGTCAGGTAGCTGGCGCCGTAGTGGCGCACCGCATAGTCGCCCAGCGGGATCTGCGCGATCACCTCGCCGGTGAGGCCGTCGCGGCTGTACCAGTAGTCGGGGTGGCAGCCCATGTCGTTGAGCGCGTCCTCGATGCCGATGCGCCGCATGATCTTCATCACGTTGGGCCCGACGTGGATGCCCGCGCCCAGGCGCGAGAACGCCGGTGCCTGCTCATACAGCCTGACTTGGAAGCCGGCTCGCTGCAGCAGGGCGGCCGCGGCCGTCCCTCCGAGTCCGGCGCCGACAACTGCGATTCGCGGTTTGCCTTGCACGTTATTTCTCCTGGCAATGACACAAGGTCGATGGGGGCTGGGGCGGCCATGCGGCCGACCGTTGAAAACGAGTGTACACACTCAAAATATCGAGGTAAAGGCGAAATAACCGGAACCTATGGAAAACCCTGATGATGATGTGATGGATTTACAATGATGCGCTGCAATGGCGAAATAATGCGCCAAAACAGGGATTCATGGATTCAGTGTGCACTGAACGAGTGAATTGCCGCCAGTGCAGAATCTGTTTGCCTATATAAAGTGTGTACACTACAATCGTTCGCAGCATGCAGGCCCCTGGGCCGCTGCAGGCAGACCGACCGAGAGCGCGACCAAAGCGCAACCAAGGGCAGACAAACAGATGACGGAGTCGACAGTGCAGAAAGTTTTCCGAATCGGCCAGATCGTGCCGAGCTCCAACACCACCATGGAAACCGAGATCCCGGCGATGCTGGCCGCGCGCCAGCTGGTGCGCCCGGAGCGCTTCACCTTCCACTCGAGCCGGATGCGGATGAAGAAGGTGGTCAAGGAAGAGCTGGCCGCGATGGATGCGGAATCCGACCGCTGCGCGGTGGAACTGAGCGACGCGCGCGTCGACGTGCTCGGTTACGCCTGCCTGGTGGCGATCATGGCGATGGGCCACGGCTACCACCGCGTCTCCGAGCAGCGCCTGCAGGCGCATACCGCCGAGAACGGCGGCGACGCGCCGGTGATCACCAGCGCCGGCGCGCTGGTCGACGCGCTCAAGGTGATGGGCGCGAAGCGCATCGCGGTGGTGGCGCCGTATATGAAGCCGCTGACCGAGCTGGTGGTCGACTACATCCGCAACGAAGGCTACGAGGTGGTCGACTACCGCGCGCTGGAGATCCCCGACAACCTGGAGGTCGGCCGCCATGACCCGGCCAGGCTGCCGGAGATCGTCGCGCAGATGAACACGGCCGATGCCGACGTGATCGTACTGTCGGCCTGCGTGCAGATGCCGTCGCTGCCTGCGATCGCGAAGGTCGAGGCCATGACCGGCAAGCCGGTCGTGACCGCCGCCGTTGCCACCACCTATGCGCTGCTCAAGCGCCTGGGGCTGGAGCCGGTGGTGCCGGGCGCCGGCGCGCTGCTGTCGGGCGCGTACTGAAGGGGCGGGCCATGGCAGACAGCACCTTTCTCTACGGCGCCCACGTCCACGCCAACGGCATCCGCCAGCACTACCTGCGCTATGGCGGGCAGGCTGGCGCGCGCGCGCAGCGCGATGCCGTCATCATCGTGCCGGGCATCACCAGCCCCGCGGTGACCTGGGGCTTTGTCGGCGAGCGCTTCGGCCAGCAGTTCGATACCTATGTGCTCGACGTGCGCGGCCGCGGCCTGTCGCAGTCCGGCCCCGAGCTGGACTACAGCCTCGATGCGCAGGCCGCCGACGTGGTCGCCCTTGCCGCGGCGCTGGGACTGCAGCGCTATGCCGTGGTTGGCCATTCGATGGGCGCGCGCATCGGCATCCGCGCCGCGCGCGGCAAGCCCGCGGGCCTGACGCGGCTGGTGCTGGTCGATCCGCCGGTGTCGGGTCCGGGCCGCCGCGCCTATCCGTCGCAACTGCCGTGGTACATCGACTCGATCCGGCTGGCGCAGCAGGGCATCGACGCCGAAGGCATGCGCGCCTTCTGCCCGACCTGGACCGAGGACCAGCTGCGCCTGCGCGCGCAATGGCTCCATACCTGCGACGAGCGCGCGATCCTGGCCAGCTTCAACGGCTTCCATGAGGACGACATCCACGCCGACCTGCCGCAGCTCGCGGTGCCGGCGCTGCTGATGACCGCCGGCCGCGGCGACGTGATCCGCGCCGAAGACGTGCAGGAGATGCGCACGCTAATGCCGGCCTTGCTGGTCGCGCACGTCGCCAATGCCGGGCACATGATCCCGTGGGACGACGAGGCCGGCTTCTACCGCGCCTTCGGCGATTTCCTCGGCGCGTCGCTGAATTGATGGATAGGGAGCGAACATGCCCGTAAGCGATTACGACCTGACGGCAGCGTGGCAGCAGGTGCTGACGCTGTCGAAGCTGCAGCCGGGACAGACCGTCACCGTGCTGACCGGCGCCGCCACGCATCCGCAGACGCTGCGCACGGCCATGGTGGCTGCGCAATCGATGGGCGCCATCGTCAACCGGCTCGACCTGCCGCCGGTCAACGGCGAGAAGGCGCTGAGCCGCGATGCGCTGGCCTACCTGGGCACCACGCCGCTGACCGGCAACCCGGCAGCGATCGCTGCGCTGAAGGCGAGCGACCTGGTGCTGGACCTGATGACGCTGCTGTTCTCGCCCGAGCAGCACGAGATCCTGTCCGGCGGCACCAAGATCCTGCTGGCGGTGGAGCCGCCCGAAGTGCTGGCGCGGCTGGTGCCAACCGAGGCCGACCGCGCGCGCGTCAAGGCCGCCACGCAGCGGCTGGGCAAGGCGCGCGAGATGCATATCGTGTCCGATGCCGGCATGGACCTGCGCTGCCGCCTGGGCGAATTCCCCGCGATCAGCGAGTATGGCTTCGTCGACGAACCCGGGCGCTGGGACCACTGGCCGAGCGGCTTCGTGCTGACCTGGCCCGACGAGGGCGGCACCGACGGCACCATCGTGCTGGACCGCGGCGACATCCTGCTGCCGATGAAGTCCTATCTGCAGGCGCCGATCCGCATCACGGTCGAGGCCGGCTACGTGCGCCGCATCGAGGGCGGCGTCGATGCCGAGCTGCTGGCCGACTACATGGCCTCGTTCAACGATCCGGAAGCCTATGCCATGTCGCATATCGGCTGGGGCCTGCAGCCGCGCGCGAGCTGGTCGGCGCTGGCGATGTACGACCGCGAGGCCACCATCGGCATGGATGCGCGCGCCTACGAGGGCAACTTCCTGTGCTCGTTCGGCCCCAACAATGAAGCCGGCGGCAGCCGCACCACCGCCTGCCATATCGATATTCCCGTGCGCCACTGCACCGTCAGCCTCGACGGCGAGCCGGTGGTGGTGCGCGGC
>JABFVP010000500.1 GCA_013362725.1 Cupriavidus sp. | reverse complement strand
CCCGCGCGCGGGAGAGGGGAGCTTGCTGCAAGCGCTGGCGGAACGGCTGCGCCGTCCTCACTCCTTGTGAAAGAACTGCGCCAGCGACCACTCGTCCGTGCGCGCCTCGTACTTCAGTCCCTTCTTCATCGCCCACATCGCCAGCTGGCTGTGCGACGGAATGATCGCGTGGTCGTCCAGCGCGAACTTTGCCGCGGCGCGGGCATTTTCCTCGCGCGCCTTGTCGCTGCTGACCGTGGTCAGCGACTTCTCGATCAGCTGGTCCAGCTGCGGGTTGCTGTACTTGCCCCAGTTCCAGGTGCCGTAGCCGGTCTTCGGGTTGGGCGTGCCGGTGATCGAGCGCAGCGCCACGTCGGCCGCGGCCGAGCCCCAGCCCAGCATCTGAAAGGCGAACTCGCCCTGGCGCGCGCGCGTGAAGTAGGCCGCCACCGGCATGGTCTCGACCTTGGTCTGGATGCCGATGCGGGTCAGCATGCTGGCGGTGGCCTGTGCCACCGCGGCGTCGTTCAGGTAGCGGTTGTTGGTGGCGTGCAGCGTCAGGCCGAAACCATCGGGGTAGCCGGCCGCGGCCAGCAGCTTCTTCGCGCCTTCCGGGTCGTAGGCTTCGGGCTTGGTGCCGGGATGGCCGAAGATCTGCGGCGACACGATCGACGACGCCGGCACCGCCAGCCCCTCCATGATGCGGCTGACGATGGCGTCGCGGTTCAGCGCCTTGCTGACCGCGGCGCGCACGCGCGCATCCTTGAACGGGTTCTTGCCCAGCGGCTTGCCGGCCTTGTCGGTGACGAAGGGCGGGTTGTCGCGCGACTGGTCCATCTGCCAGAAGATGGTGCGCCACGACACCTGCTGCTCGATCCTGAACTTCGGGTTCTGCTTGAGCTTGGCGACGTCGGCCGACGGCACGCTCTCGATCACGTCGACATCGCCAGCCAGCAGCGCGGCGCTGCGCGCGCCGTTGTCGGTGATGATGCGGAATACCGCGCGGTCCCACTCGGGCTTGGGTCCCCAGTAGTTGGGGTTGCGCTCCATCACGATCTCCTGGCCGCGCGCAAAGCGCACGAACTTGAAGGGGCCGGTGCCGATCATGGCCTTGCCGGAGTCGAAATCGTTCTGCGTCAGCGTGGCCGCGATCTTCTTCGGCATGATCGGCACGCTGTTCAGGTCGTTGGCCAGGTTGGCGTAGTTGGGCACGCTCATGGTCAGGCGCACGGTGAGCGGGTCGGGCGTGTCGATGCGCGCGATCGGCTTGGTGTAGCTGGTGAACGAGCCCGGGCTGTTGACGAGCTTCTCCGGCCGCTCCAGCGAGGCCTTGACGTCTTCGCTGGTAAAGGGCGAGCCGTCGTGCCATTTCACGTTGGGACGCAGCTTGATCTCCCAGGTGATGGCGTTGACCGGCTTCCACGACAGCGCCAGGCCCGGGACGTAGCGGGCGTTCTTGTCCATGAACACCAGCGACTCGAACACATGCAGGGCGATGGCGTTGTTGGGGCCGGCATTGTTCCAGTGCGGGTCCATCGACGTGACGTCGGCCGCCAGGCCGATGCGCAGGTCTTCGGCATGCGCTGCACCCGCCGGCAGCAGGGTGAAGGTGGCGCTGCCGAAGACGAGCGCGGCGGCGGCACGGATTACCGTGCGGCGCGCAGGGACGGAAGGGCGGCGCGGCGGATGTTGCGGCGGCAGGGCGTTGAGGGTTGGCATCGGGCAGGCTCCTCGTACGGGTCCGCGTACTCGCGGACGGGTTCTCAGACGGGTTTGTCCCGCATTGTGCCGCTAAAGTGGCATGGTTGCAGCCTTGCCGGCAGGGCCGCCCGGTAAAATGACGGCCATGTTCGCCAATTCCCGCACCATCGTCTCGGCGCAGTCCGATGTCCATGAACACCTGGCCGCGCGCGTCGCGCGCCACCTGACCGAGCCGTTTCGCAAGCCCATCGGCGAGCCCAGCCGGCGCGAGCTGGCCGCGGCGCTGCAGCGCTGGCAGCAGGCCGGCGGCGCGCCGCTGATCCTCGATGCCGGCTGCGGCGTCGGCGAAAGCACGCTGCGCCTGGCCACGCAGTTCCCCGACCATTTCGTCATCGGCGTCGACCAGTCCGAAAAGCGCCTGGCCGCCGGCAAGGACTGGTGGGGCGACGCGCCGATGCCGGCCAATTTCTGCTGGGCCCGCGCCGATCTGGTCGATGTCTGGCGCCTGCTGCAGGCGGATGCGGTGCCGGTGGCGCGCCACTACGTGCTGTACCCGAACCCGTGGCCAAAAATCGGCCACCTGGGGCGGCGCTGGCAAGGGCACGCGGTGTTCCCGGCGCTGGCGGCTTGCGGCGACTACCTCGAGTGCCGCAGCAACTGGCGCATCTATATCGACGAGTTCGCGCAGGCGCTGGAACTGGCGGGACGGCCGGCGCGGGTCGAGGGCTGGGCGCCGGCGCCGCCGATGACGCCGTTCGAGCGCAAGTACGCGGCTTCCGGCCATGGCTTGTGGCGCTGCGTCAGCGAGCGCCAGCCCGGCTGAACCCCCAATGAAAAACGGCCCGCAGCGCGGGCCGTTTCGCTGTCTGGCGTGCTGCCAGCGCGTGTTAGTGGAACAGCGGCTGCTGCGTGGGCGCGTCCTCGGGCAGTTCGGCGTGCACGATCTCGCCATTGCGGTCCGCGTACAGCGGCGTGCCGCAGTCTTCGCAGTATTCCGGGTCGAACAGCGCGGCGTGGCGGAAGATGTCCTCGACGCCGGCATTGCGCAGTTCCTCGCAGATCTGCTCGAGCGGATTGCCCTTTTCGTCGGCATCGATCTCGCCGGCCTCGCGGCCGTAGACCGGCCAGACGATGCCGTAGATCACATCCTTCTCGCCGCGCATGGTGAAGCCGACGCGGTATTCCTCGACCACTTCCTCGCCGAAGGCGGCCACCACCGCGGCCAGCTGACCCGCGGAGATGTCCAGCGTGCCGCACAGGTAGTTGACCGCGGCGCGCACGGTCAGCGGGCGGATGCTCTTGTCGGACTCGCGGCAGGACAGGAAGAACGCGTCCGGCAGCAGCAGTTCGAACTCGCAGCCCGGCAGCAGCAGCGCCACCGACGGCTGCACCTGGGTGCGCCATTGCTCCAGGCAGGTCGAGCGCTCGGCGTGATGGTCCTTGGCGTCTTCCTGCCAGCGGAACAGCGCCTGTTCGCGCGGAGCCACCACCACCGCCAGCAGGTAGCGCGGGTCGGCCAGGATCGGCGCGGTTTCGGGCAGGTCGCGCAGGTCGACCTTGGGCACCGCGCCCGCCAGCGCCGCCGCGGCCAGCTTGTGCGTCAGCGCGAAGGTGTCGCTGTGCGTGCGCGGCAACTGGTCGATGCTGTACAGGTAGGGCGACAGCGCGACCCTGGTGCCGTTGGCGAGCACGTGTGCCTGCAGGTGCACGGCCAGCGTCTGCGCCAGTTCGGGCTTGAGCGCGCCTGACGGGATCGCGTAGCGGGTGTGCGCCAGGATCGGCGCGGCGATCAGCAGCGCGTCATAGTGCTGGCCGTCGACCTCGATCGAGGCGGATTCGGCCAGCGTCTCGGCCTGCTCGGCGAGCACGTCGGAGGCGTCGGCATTGTGCTTGAACAGATGCTCCAGCGCCGCGTCGAGCGCGGTCTGGCTACCGTTCTTCAGCAGGCGGCCAAGGCGCTGCGAAAGCCGCCGCTCCCAGTATCCGTCCTCCATGCGGCTGCCCGATGCGTCGAGGGCGAGCGCATCGGCCACCAGACGCTCGGCGTCGGGAGAGAGTCGCGGGGAAGCCTTGGGGCGAAAACCTGCCATAGAAAGAAACCGTCCGTTTTTTGCGTAAAACGGTATTCTACTCGTTGCGTTGACAGGGAGACCGCTATATGCGTGCGGTCGATGTGGACGCTGCTGCCTGCGGGGCGATTATTTCCCGGCCGGCGCGGACGCCACAGGGGCCGCGGGGGCGTGGCTTTCGACGCTGTGCGACTCGCCGGAAATGGAAACGTCGCTGCCGCCCTTGGTCAGCAGGTAGAGGGCCGCGCCGGCGACCACGATGAATGCGATGAGGATCTTGGCCATGGTGTCTCCTGGTTCTGGGTGATGCCGGGGTCCGGCTTGCGGTCGTTCGGCCGCGTTGTTGTGCGACACAGTTTGACAGGCATGGCTTGCGTCAAACTTACACGCGGCAGGCCGTGCCGCAGGTGATGCCCGGGTCGCAGGCGCCAATTAAAAAACGCCGCCCCGCCCCGCTCCTGGACAGGGGCGGGACGGGCGGCGTCGCTGGCGCGGATGGCGCTCAGGCGGCCAGCAGCTGGCGCAGCACGAACGGCAGGATGCCGCCGTGGTTGTAGTAGTCGACCTCGATCGGCGTGTCGATGCGCAGCAGCACCGGCACGCGCTGCACGTCGCCGTTGGCGCGCCTGATCACCAGCACCACGTCCTGCTGCGGCTTCAGCTCGCCCTCGATCCCCTCGATGTCGAAGGTCTCGTTGCCCGTGATGCCGAGCGTCTGGGCGCTGTCGGCGCCCTTGAACTGCAGCGGCAGCACGCCCATGCCGACCAGGTTGGAGCGGTGGATGCGCTCGAAGCTGCGCGCAATCACGGCCTTCACGCCCAGCAGCTGCGTACCCTTGGCGGCCCAGTCGCGCGACGATCCGGTGCCGTACTCTTCGCCGCCGAATACCACCGTGGGCGTGCCCTCGGCGACATACTTCATCGCCGCGTCGTAGATCGACATCTGCTCGCCGCTGGGCTGGTGGATGGTGATGCCGCCTTCAACGCGCGCGCCGTCCGCCGTCGGCGGGATCATCAGGTTCTTGATGCGCACGTTGGCGAAGGTGCCGCGCATCATTACCTCATGGTTGCCGCGGCGCGAGCAGTAGCTG
>JABFVP010000610.1 GCA_013362725.1 Cupriavidus sp. | reverse complement strand
CGCCGCCACCACGATGGCGGTGCCGTGCTGGTCGTCATGGAAGACGGGGATCTTCATCTTCTCGCGCAGCTTGCGCTCGACGTAGAAGCACTCCGGTGCCTTGATGTCTTCGAGGTTGATGCCGCCAAAGGTGGGCTCGAGCGCGGCGATGATCTGGACCAGCTTTTCCGGGTCCTTCTCGTCGATTTCGATATCGAACACATCGATACCGGCAAACTTCTTGAACAGCCCGCCCTTGCCTTCCATCACCGGCTTGGAGGCCGCGGCGCCAATGTCGCCCAGGCCCAGCACGGCGGTGCCGTTGGTGATCACCGCGACCAGGTTGCCGCGCGCGGTGTAGCGGAACGAGTTGGCCGGATCGGAAACGATTTCTTCACAGGCCGCAGCCACGCCCGGCGAATACGCCAGGGCCAGGTCGCGCTGGTTCGACAGCGGCTTGGTCGGCGTGACCGAGATCTTGCCGGGGGTGGGAAACTCGTGATACTCGAGCGCCGCTTTGCGCAGCGCCTCGCGCTGCTGCTGTTTCAGATCGTCTTGGGACGGGGACTGTGGGCTGGTCATCGGCGCATCTTCCAATCGGTGGAGCCGTCATTGACAAGGCGGGGACGATCGGCGGACCGGCTCCACGCGTCCGCCCTTCTCTTCCTTTGGAACCCCGCATTTTATATAGTGAAAAACTATTTCACAATAAGCGTTTTGCTTGGGGCACCTGTGCGATTCGGTACAATATGCCCCATCCTCCCGGGCAACACCAGCAGGCGTAGCGCCCAGCCGGCAAAGCGGCGCAGCGCATGGCGATCATGGCTGGGAAGTGCGGCAGTATCTTGCTGAAACGCCGGATGCGCCCCATGCTGACGCCGCGCGCTGCTGCGGAATTTGCCGGCCAACCCCGCGCTGATCTCCTGCCAAACCCGCCGTCACTCCACCGCCCGTCCCGGCACGCCGTCGATCCATGCCCAACGCCCAGCCCGCCCAGCTTTCCGAATTCGATCTGATCCGCCGCTACTTCACGCGCCCGGTCCGCAAGGCCGCGCTCGGCGTAGGCGACGACTGCGCGCTGATCGAGGGCCGTCCCGGCCATCATCTCGCCATCAGCACCGACATGCTAGTCAGCGGCCGGCATTTCTTCCCGGACGTGGCGCCGCGCGCGCTCGGCCACAAGGCGCTGGCGGTGAACCTGTCGGACCTGGCCGCCATGGGCGCCGAGCCCCGCGCCTTCACGCTGGCGCTGGCCCTGCCCGCGGCCGAGCCCGAGTGGCTGGCGGAACTTGCCGCAGGCATGCTGGCGCTGGCCGACGAGCACGGCTGCGAACTGGTCGGAGGCGACACCACGCGCGGCCCGCTGACCCTGTCGCTGACTGTATTCGGCGACGTGCCGCTGCGCGCGGCGCTGCGCCGCGACGCCGCCCGCGACGGCGACGACATCTGGATCTCGGGCACGCTGGGCGATGCGCGCCTGGCGCTGGGCGACTGCCGCGGCGAATGGCTGCTGCCCGAGCCCGAATTCAGCCAGGTCCGGCCGCGTATGGACACACCGACGCCGCGCGTGGCGCTGGGCATGGCATTGCGTGGCGTGGCGCATGCGGCACTGGATATCTCCGACGGGCTAGTCGGTGACCTCGGTCATATCCTGACGCGTTCACAGGTGGGAGCACTGGTCGATGTCGACGCCTTGCCCCGCTCGGCAGTGCTGGCTGGCCAGCCCGACGCCATCCAGCGCGAATGCGTGCTGGCCGGCGGCGACGACTATGAGCTGTGTTTCACCGCGCCGGTCGGCCAGCGCGACGCCATTGCGGCCATCAGCGAGCGGCTGGCGCTGCCGCTGACGCGCGTCGGCGCGATCACGCCCGAGCCAGGCCTGCGGCTGGTCGACCGCGCCGGCGACCCGACCCGCTACGAGGGCGGCAGCTTCGACCATTTCGCTGCCTCCTGACACCGGGTCACAGGCATGTCATGATGCCGGCATCGGCGCCTGCGCGGGCACGGGAGTCCCGCACGCATCGCAGCGCAAGCCGGCCATAACCATAAGCCGTATCCGCATCACACGAGCCAACTTTGATGTCCACCTTCCCTCCCGGGGCCGCGACGCGCGACCCCGCCCTGACCCTGGAAGCCGGCCAGACCGTCAAGGTCACGCGCCCGAGCGCGCGCTTCATGCTGGCGCATCCGGCGCACCTGATCGCCTTCGGCTTCGGCTCGGGCCTGTCGCCGGTCGGCCCCGGCACCGTCGGCACGCTCTACGCCTGGCTTTCGTTCGTGGTGATTTCGCTGTGGATCGAGCCCGCCACCTGGCTGTGGATCATCAGCGGCGGCTTCGTCGTGGGCCTGTGGGCATGCGCCCGCACCGCGCGCGACATGGGCGTGCACGACCACGGCAGCATGGTGTGGGACGAGATCGTGGCGTTCTGGCTGGTGCTGGCCTTTGTCATGCCGACCGGTTTCTGGGGCCAGTTCGCCGCGTTCCTGTGGTTCCGGCTGTTCGATATCGCCAAGCCGGCGCCGATCGGCCACTATGACCGCAGCTTGAAGGGTCCGGGCCTGCGCGGCGGCTTCGGCGTGATGTTCGACGACATCTTCGCAGCGTTCTACACGCTGCTGGTGTTTGCCCTGTGGCGCTCGTTCTGAGCCAGCAACGCCCAACTGATTCCCCAAAACAACCCCTGCACCCACCATGTCCGTCAGCCGCCTGCTCGACCAGCTCGCCATCCAGGCCGGCGTCGCCCTAGCCGACAAATCCCTGATGCTGGCCACCGCCGAATCCTGCACCGGCGGCCTGGTCGCCGCCGCCATCACCGACGTGTCGGGCTCGTCGGGCTGGTTCGAGCGCGGCTTCGTCACGTATTCCAACGAGGCCAAGTCGACCATGCTGGGGGTGCCGGCCAAGCTGATCCGCGATCACGGCGCGGTCAGCGAAGAGGTCGCGCGCGCGATGGCCGAAGGCGCGCTGCTGAACAGCCGCGCGCAGGTGTCGCTGTCGATCACCGGCGTCGCCGGCCCCAACGGCGGCACCCCGGAAAAGCCCGTGGGCATGGTGTGCTTTGGCTGGAGCAACCGCATCACCACCATCGTCGAGACCCAGCGCTTTCCCGGCGACCGCGCACAGATCCGGCGCCAGGCGGCCGAGCACGCGATGCGGGGCCTGGTGGAGTTGCTGCGCAACGAGGCTTGAAGACACTGCCGCCGCAAGCCGCTCAATCGAAAAACCGCGCACAGCAGGCGCGGTTTTTTTTCGTGCCGCGTGCGGCGGTCAGCCGTGGCGGTAGCGGTTGATGGTTTCGCGCGTCTGCAGCGCGACGTTGCGCGCCGCCGCGGCGAAGTCTTTCTCGCGGCTGGCGTACAGGATGGCGCGCGACGAATTGATCATCATGCCGGTGCCATCGGCGGTGCGCCCGGCCTTCACCGTGGCTTCGATATCGCCGCCCTGGGCGCCGATGCCGGGGATCAGCAGCGGCATGTCGCCGACGATCTGGCGCACCCGCGCAATCTCGTTGGGGAAGGTCGCGCCGACCACCAGGCCCATCTGGCCGGTGGTGTTCCAGCGCTCGCGCGCGGCCTCGGCCACCAGCTGGTACAGCGGCTTGCCGTCGACCTGCAGGAACTGGACGTCCGAACCGCCCGGGTTGGAGGTGCGGCACAGCACGATCACGCCGCGGCCGGGGTAGGCGAGATAGGGCTGCATCGAGTCGAAGCCCATATACGGGCTGACCGTGACCGCATCGGCCTTGTAGCGCTCGAAGGCTTCCAGCGCATAGTGCTCGGCGGTCGAGCCGATGTCGCCGCGCTTGGCGTCGAGGATCACCGGAATGCCGGGATGGGCGTCGTGGATATAGTGGATCAGCTGCTCGAGCTGGTCTTCGGCGCGCTGCGAATGGAAGTAGGCGATCTGCGGCTTGAAGGCGCAGACCAGGTCGGCGGTGGCGTCGACGATCTCGCGGCAGAACGAGAAGATGGCGCCGCCGGCCCCGGTCAGGGACAGGGGAAGCTTGTGCGGGTCAGGATCGAGCCCGACGCACAGAAGGGAATCATTGCGCTGCCAGGCGGCAGCAAGCTGCTCGGTGAAAGTCATGGGTACTCGGAATGTCCTGGTGGCGCCGGCGTCTCATCGTGAGGCCGATCCGGGTCGATCCTAGCCGATGGACTCGGCCGGCGCGGTTGGCCGCAGTGGCGTGAAAACCTTTCATCCCTGCAGCATATGTCGCTTTCGGCAATTTTACCCGCTGCGTGCTATCGTTTTGCGCTTCGTCTCAAAACAATGCGCGGCATCCCGCACAGCCGCGTCCCGTCATGTCTCTCGATCGCCGTGGTCTCTTCCTGCTTGTGGTGCTGACACTCGCCTGGGGCATCAACTGGCCCATCATGAAGGTGGGCGTGGCGCATTTTCCGGCGATGGGCTTCCGCCTGCTGTGCATGGCCGGCGGGCTGGTGGCGCTGGGGCTGGCGCTGCGGCTGCGCGGCGATTCGCTGGCGGTGCCGCGGCGCGAATGGGGCACGGTATTGCGGCTGGCGCTACCCAACATGGTGGTCTGGCACCTGTTCGCGATCTGCGCGGTCAAGATGCTGTCGTCGGGCCGCGCCGCGATCCTCGGTTACACCATGCCGATCTGGGCGGTGGTCTGGGGCCTGGTGTTTTTCCGCGAGCGCATCGGCGCGTGGGCCTGGCTGGGCATCGGCTGCGCGCTCGCGGGCACGGTGCTGCTGCTGTCGGGCGAACTCGCCGCGCTGACCGGCAGCCCGGCCGGCACGCTGCTGATGCTGCTGGCCGCGGCCGGCTGGGGCTTCGGCACCCAGCTGATGAAGCGCACCCAGACCGACGTGCCGATCGGCGCCATGACCTTCTGGATGCTGGCCGTGACCCTGCCC
>JABFVP010000243.1 GCA_013362725.1 Cupriavidus sp. | reverse complement strand
TGTCAATGTGGATGGCCAGCGAGCAGCCGGTGTGGCAACCGGATGCCCTGCCGCTGCCGACCGGCGTGCCCGCGGTGCTGGCGGAGCAGACGGTGCGCCAGGTCGTGCGGCTGAGCGTGGGTGGGCAACGGCTGCGCGTGGTGCTGTCGAACGCCTATGGACGGGAACCGCTTGTGATCGGCGCGGCGCAGTTGGCACCCCACGCCGGCGGCGGCCGCATCGAACTCGCCGGCAACCGCGCCGTGAGCTTCGGCGGCAGCGCGACGGTGACCATCCCTGCGGGCCAGTCCGTGGCAAGCGATGCGGTCGCGCTCGATACGCCGGCCCTGGGAGAACTTGCGCTCAGCCTTTACCTGCCGCAGCGCACCACGATCGAATCGTTCCATTGGGATGGCCGCCAGACGGCGTGGCTGGCTGCGGGTAACGCTACCGCGCAATCGATGCTGGCTGCGCCGCAGGTGTTCAGCGCGCGGGTGCTGCTGAGCGAGGTGCAGGTCGATGCCGCGGCGGGCGCGGGTGCCGTGGTCGCGATCGGCGATTCGATTACCGAAGGCAACGGCTCCACTCCCGACGCCAACCGGCGCTGGCCGGACGTGCTGGCGCAGCGGCTGGCTGCCGACGGCGTGGCCGTGCTCAACGCCGGCATCTCCGGCGGCCGATTGCTGCGCGACGGCATGGGGGTGTCCGCGCTGGCGCGGCTGGATCGCGACGTGCTGAGCCAACCGCATGTCCGCACCGTGATCGCCGCCATCGGCATCAACGATATCGCCTGGCCGGGCTCGACCTTCGCGCCGCACGACCCCGTGCCACAAGCCGGCGAACTGATCGAGGGCTACCGGCGCCTGATCGCCCGGGCACATGCACGCGGCGTGCGCGTGATCGGCGCCACCATCACGCCCTTTGCCGGCGCCTTGCGCGATACGCCGATCCGCGGCTATGACAGTGCGGGCAAGGAAGCCGTGCGGCTGGCGGTCAACGACTGGATCCGCCATGGCGGCGAATTCGATGCGGTGGTCGATTTCGATGCCGCGGTGCGTGATCCGGCGCGACCGCAGTCGCTGCTGCCGGCTTTCGACAGCGGCGATCACCTGCATCCCGGCGATGCCGGCTATCGCGCCATGGCGGCGCAGTTCGACGTCAGCCTGCCCGCCCTTGCCGGTCAGTCGCGGTCCGGCGCGCCCGGCGGGAACAGCGGGCGATAGGGCCGCGCCTCGTCCACCGCGCGCGCAAACGACGGCCGCGCCAGCAGCCGCTGGCGATACGCGCGCACGTTGCCGCATGACTCCGGAATCAGCTGCACCCAGTCCGCATAGAACAGCGACGGCGCGGCGGCACAGTCCGCCAGCGTGAAGGCATCGCCCGCGGCCCATTGCCGCGCCGCCAGTTCGGTCTCGAGCCACGCATAGGACGCGTCCAGCAGCTTGCGGTACTCGGCCACGCCATGGGGATCGCGGTTCGCCGCGGGACGCAGGTAGTCCGCCACGATGCGTTGCATCGGCGTCATCACGTACTGGTCGAAGAAGCGGTCGAGCAGGCGCACCTTCAGCGCGGCATCGGCCGATTCCGGCAGCCAGCGCACCGGGCCGCGGTGATGCTGGTCGAGGTATTCGATGATGATGCTGGACTCGAACACCGAACGGCCGTCATCGACCAGCAGCGGCATGCGCCGCAGCGGCCAGCGCTTGCCGAGTTCGTCCATGTGCTGCGCGTGGTCGGGCGACAGCATGCGGAAGTCGAAGGGAATCGCGTTCTCGTACAGCGCGACGAGAACCTTCTGGCAGTACGACGAAAACGGGTGGGCGTATAGCTCCATCGATGCTCTCCGGTGATGATCCATGCGCGGCTAGCGCTGCGCCGCAAACCGATCGGTTGCGGCAATCAACTGGTCCATGATGCCCGGCTCGGTCCACGCATGGCCGGCGCCTTCGATCAGGTGGAACTCCGCTTGCGGCCACGCCTGGTGCAGCGCGTAGGCGTAGCGCACGGGGCACGGCATGTCATAGCGGCCGTGCACGATCACGCCGGGGATATCGGCCAGCTTGGGCGCATCGCGCAGCAACTGGCCCTCTTCCAGCCAGCAGCGGTGCGTGAAGTAATGGTTTTCCAGCCGGGCAAAGGCCAGCGCGAAATGGCCGTCGTCATGTTTGGCGCTATTGCCTGCATCCGGCAGCAGCGTGATGGTCTCGCCTTCCCACACGCTCCAGGCGCGTGCCGCTTCCACCTGCTTGTCGGGGTCGGGGCCGGTCAGCAGCTTGCGGTAGGCCGCCATCATGTTGCCGCGCTCGGCCTCGGGCACCGGCGCCTGGAAACGCGCCCACTTGTCGGGGAACATCTCGGACACACCGTACTGGTAGTACCAGTCCAGCTCCGCCTGCGACACCGTGTAGATGCCGCGCAGCACCAGCTCGCTCACGCGCTGCGGGTGCTTCTGCGCATAGGCCAGCGCCAGCGTCGAGCCCCACGAGCCGCCGAACACGAGCCAGCGCTCCACCCCCGCCAGCCCGCGCAGCCGCTCGATATCGTCGACCAGGTGCCAGGTGGTGTTGGCCTCCAGCCCCGCATGCGGCGTCGAGCGCCCGCAGCCGCGCTGGTCGAACAGCAGCAGGTCATAGCGCGACGGATCGAACAGCCGCCGGTGGTCCGGCGAGATGCCGCCGCCCGGCCCGCCATGCAGGAACACCGCCGGCTTGGCGCCAGGCGTGCCGACGCGCTCGTAGTAGACGACGTGCCCGTCGCCGACGTCCAGCGTGCCGGTTTCGTAGGGTTCGATTTCGGGGTAGAGGGTGCGCAGGACGGGCATGGGTGGGTCTCTGGATTCGGGAGGCACAGTGTACGCCGTACGCATCGCGTGGCGCACCCGAGCGGCCGCTAGACGCGGTCGAGCAGGCGATGTGGCAGCGCCGGCAAGCTGACCGAAATGGCATCGCCCGGCCGCACCACGCCGCCTGCGATCACGACGCCCATGACGCCTGCCTTGCGGATCAGCGTGCCGTCAGGCGTCCGGCTCAAAACCTGCGCCAGAAGACCGGGCCGAAACGCCTCGATCTGGCTACACGGGTTGCGCAGGCCGGTCAGCTCGACCACGGCGCTGGAACCGAGCCACAACCGCGAGCCGACGGGCAGCGCGTGCAGGTCGAGGCCCTGCGTCGTGATGTTCTCGCCCAACTCAGCAGGACCGATGTCAAAGCCGGCGCTCCGAAGCTCCGCGTGAAGTTCCGTGCCGATGAGATGGACCTGCCGCAGGTTGGGCTGGGTCGGGTCGACACGCACGCGCGATCGGTGCTTGACCGTTTGGCCGGCATGCGCGTCGCCTTCGACGCCAAGGCCTTCAAGCAGCCGGATCTCGGTGCGAGGAAGCTTGGAAAACTCGTGCGTGGCCGCGGCAGCCACTACGAGTACGGTGGGGGATGTGCTCAATCGATGCTCCCGCGCGACAGGTCGATATCTACCAGTAGCCAGAACCCGCCCTCGTACTGGCGGCTCTCAATCCACTGTTGCAGGTCGGAAGGCTCAGGTATCGGCTCGCCATCAGCGAAGTGCGCTTCGGCGGCCTGCTGAACTTTGCCAGGGATCTCGGACCAATCGTCGGCTGCTGAGAAACAACCTGGGAAATCCGGCACGGTGATACCGTGCGCGTGCGTCGCATCACCGGGCTCGATATGTACGGGATATAGCATGGGCAATCCAATGGCAATTCGCACGCAAGACTGGTTCAACGTTGCGCCACTGTACCGCAGACCGGGCGCTAAGCTGCGAACGCTGCCATCACCCAATCCCGCAGCAACCGCGTGGCCGGACGCTCCGCCGCCCGCTCGCTATAGACCAGGTCATACCGAAAGCTCTCCAGCGCGAGTTCAAAGGGCTGCACCAGCGCGCCGGCAGCCAGTTCTTCCGCCACCAGCGTCAGGCTGAGCAGGCCCACGCCCTGTCCGGCGATGGTCGCCTGCACCGCGTGGATCTCATCGGTGAAGCGCAGGCCCGCCTGCGGATCGGCCACCTCGACGCCGGCCTGCGCCAGCCACTGGCGCCAGACCGGCGCGCGCGCGTCGTCGCGCGCGCCGGCGCCCCACTCGAAGTGCACCAGCGTGGCGGGCTTCAGGTCCTGCATGGATGCCGGTTTCAGGGCGGGGCTGCAGACCGGCGCAAAACGGTCGCGGAACAACGGCTCGACCACCAGCCCCGGATAGCTGCCGCTGCCGTAGCGGATCGCCGCGTCCGCATCGTGGTCCAGGTCGACGAGTTGGTCCGATGCATCCAGGCGCAGGGTCCAGTCGGGATGCGCGGCGCGGAACTGGCCGGCGAGCGGTGCGAGCCGCCTGGCCATGAACGCCACCGTCGATGTCAGCGTGGCGACGTGCGGGCGGCCGCTGCGCTGCACCGACTGCACCGCGCGCTCCATGCCGTCTAGACCGTCCCGCACCGCGGGAAACAGCTGATGCCCCGCCGCGGTGAGTCGCACCTTGCGCGTCTGCCGCTCGAACAGCTTCACGTCCAGGCTCTCTTCCAGCGCACGGATCTGGTGGCTGATGGCCGTTGGCGTGACGTGCAGTTCGTCAGCGGCGTGCTTGAAGCTGGCGCGGCGGGCGGCGGCTTCGAAGGCGCGCAGGGCGCCCAGGGGCGGAAGCTTGCGCAAAGTGGCTCCAAAGGATGAGTTGGCCTCATGCATCGACTGAGAAGCGACCATTTGTCGTGATCGATACCGGCTTCGATACTTGCCATATCGGCCGGCCCCAAGAAGGACCGGCCGAAAACAAGATGAATTTTACTGAATCATTACCGGAGTCGGCGATGCACCTGGAACAAGTCCACACCCAACCTGATCCCTATGCCCCCTACCTGCTGTCGCAGGCCATCCGGGCCGGCGGCCTGCTGTTCGTTTCCGGCCAGGCCGGCGTC
>JABFVP010000373.1 GCA_013362725.1 Cupriavidus sp. | reverse complement strand
CGGCGCCGCGGTCGCTGACAACACCCTCGCCGCTGCCGCCGCGGCCGCGGCAGCCAGCAGTGCCGTTGCCGACGAAGCCGTCGCCGAGGAAGTCGCGGTCGGGGCCGCGGCGACGCGCGCGTCGCAGGATGAGGCGGATGCCGCTATCGCCGTGGCACCGGCGCCGACGCCAGCTCCCGCACCCACGCCAGCGCTTGCGCCGGCGCCTGCACCGGCCGCGGTCGCTGCAGTACCGGATGGCCAGCCCGCGGCCGCAGTCGTCGATCCGCTGATCGACTGCATCGTGCCGCTGCACCTGGAACGCAAGGCCTCCGGCGACCGCATCCTGCCGCTGACCGGCCGGCTGCGCCGCGCCGGCACCAAGCCGGTCCACATCGAAGGCCTGCGTGCCGAAGCCAACGCGTGGGAGCCCGTCACCGCCGGCCACCAGTACGAAGACCTGCAGGTCGGCGTGCAGCTGGCCAACCGCGGCGGCCCGCTCAACGCACTCGAGTTCTCGGAATTCGTCACCGCGGTCGAGTCGCTGGCCGAGTCGCTCGACGCGTCGGCCGACCTGCCTGACATGGGCGAGACCGTCGCCAACGCGCGCGAGCTCGACGCCTTTGGCGCCGCCTGCGACGTGCAGCTGGGCGTCAACGTGATCTCCGACGGCGCGCCGTGGTCGGCCGCCTATGTGCAGAACGTGGCGACGCAGGACGGGCTGGTGCTGTCGCGCGACGGCACCCGCTTTATCCGCTATCAGGCCAATGCCGAGGGCGTGCAGCGCCCGCTGTTCACGCTGCAGTTCGGCGACACCAACTTCCTGCGCGACGATCTCACCGTCAAGGCCGGCCGCCAGATCACGCTGCTGCTCGACGTGCCGGTGGCCGACCAGGGCGCCAAGCCGTTCAAGACCGTGTGCGAGTACGGCCATACGCTGGCGCAGCGCATGGGGGCGCAACTGGTCGACGACAATATGCGGCCGCTGACCGAAGCCTCGTTCGTCGCTATCTTCAACCAGCTCGAAGCGCTGTACCAGAAGCTGGAAGCGCGCGGCATGCCGGCCGGTTCGCCGGTGGCGCTGCGCTTGTTCAGCAACTAGCCGGAGCCTGCCATGACCGCAAAACACCGCGGCGCGCAGGCAGATGCCTCCGCGCCTGCCGGCGCCTTGCCGGCCGACGCCGCCGCCAGCCGCGTGGCTTGGCTGCGCGAAGAGCTGGACCGCCACAACTACCAGTATTACGTGCTGGACGCGCCCACCGTTCCCGATGCGGAATACGACGCCCTGTTCAGCGAGCTGATGGCGCTGGAGCTAGAGCATCCCGAGCTGCAGACGCCGGACTCGCCCACGCAGCGCGTGGGCGGCGAGCCGCTGGCGGCATTCGACTCGGTGCGGCACCGCGTGCCGATGCTGTCGCTCAACAACGCCTTCGCCGATGATGACGTGCTCAACTTCGACCGCCGCTGCGCGCAGGGGCTGGGGCGCAGCGCGCCCGCGGCCGGCGAGGCCGACCTGTTCAGCGCCGCCGACGCGGTCGAATACGCGTGCGAGCTGAAGTTCGACGGCCTGGCCATGTCGCTGCGCTATGAAGACGGCCGCCTGGTGCAGGCCGCCACCCGCGGCGATGGCGAGACCGGCGAGGACGTCACCGTCAACGTGCGCACCATCAAGGCCATCCCGCTCAAGCTGCGCGGCCAGGCGCCCGCGGTGCTGGAAGTGCGCGGCGAGGTCTTCATGTTCCGGCGCGACTTCGACAAGCTCAACGCGCGCCAGGCCGAGGCCGGCGACAAGACCTTCGTCAACCCGCGCAATGCCGCCGCCGGCAGCCTGCGCCAGCTCGATGCGCGCATCACCGCGCGGCGTCCGCTGTCGTTCTTCGCCTACGGGCTGGGCGAACTGCAGGGCGTGGAGCGGCCGCCGACCCACAGCGCCATGCTCGACGGCTTTGCCGCGCTGGGTTTGCCGGTGTGCAAGGACCGTGCGGTGGTGAAGGGCGCGCAGGGGCTGCTCGATTTCTACCGCGATATCGGCAAGCGCCGCGACGAGCTGCCCTACGACATCGACGGCGTGGTCTACAAGGTCAACGCGCTGGCCGAGCAGGAGCGCCTGGGCTTTGTCTCGCGCGCGCCGCGCTTTGCGCTGGCGCACAAGTTCCCGGCGCAGGAAATGACCACCATCGTCGAGGACATCGAGGTGCAGGTAGGCCGCACCGGCGCGATCACGCCGGTGGCGCGGCTCAGGCCGGTGTTTGTCGGCGGCGTGACCGTGACCAATGCCACGCTGCACAACGAGGACGAGATCCGCCGCAAGGACGTGCATGTCGGCGACACCGTGATCGTTCGCCGCGCCGGCGACGTGATCCCGGAAGTCGTCGCAGTGGTGGCCGAGCGGCGCCCGGCTGACGCCCGCGCCTTCGTGATGCCCACCGCCTGCCCGGTGTGCGGCTCGCATATCGAGAAGCTCGAGGACGAGGCCATTGCCCGCTGCACCGGCGGCCTGATCTGCGCGGCGCAGCGCAAGCAGTCGCTGCTGCATTTCGCGCAGCGGCGCGCGATGGATATCGAAGGCCTGGGCGACAAGCTGGTCGAGCAACTGGTCGACCAGGGCATCGTGCGCACGCCGGCCGACCTGTACAAGCTCGGCGTGGCCAAGCTGGCTGCGCTCGAGCGCATGGCCGACAAGTCCGCCGCCAACCTGGTCGCGGCGATCGACAAGTCGCGCGAGACCACCATGAACCGCTTTATCTTCGCGCTCGGCATCCGCCACGTCGGCGAGGCCACCGCCAAGGACCTGGCCAAGCATTTCGGCAAGCTGGATGCACTGATGGCGGCCGACGAGGCGGCGCTGCTCGAGGTCAACGATGTCGGCCCGGTGGTGGCGCAGTCGATCGCCAACTTCCTCGCCGAGCCGCACAACATCGAGGTCATCGAGCAACTGCGCGCCGCCGGCGTACACTGGCCCGAAAGCGAGCCGGCGGCAAGGGCGCCGGCGCCGCTGTCAGGCAAGACCTTTGTGCTGACCGGCACTTTGCCGACGCTGTCGCGCGAAGACGCCAAGGAACTGCTGGAGGCCGCCGGCGCCAAGGTGGCGGGGTCGGTGTCGAAGAAGACCGACTACGTGGTCGCCGGCGCCGAGGCCGGCAGCAAGCTGGACAAGGCCGAGGCGCTGGGCGTGCCGGTGCTGGACGAGGCCGGCATGCTGGCGCTGCTGGCGCAAGCCGGCGCCGCGCCGGCCGAGGACTAACCGGGGAACGGAACCATGATCCGCGAGATTCTCAAGATGGGCGATGCGCGCCTGCTGCAGGTGGCGCGGCCGGTGGAGCGCTTCAACACGCCGGAGCTGCGCACGCTGATCGAAGACATGTTCGACACCATGGACCACGCCAATGGCGCGGGCCTGGCCGCGCCGCAGATTGGCGTGGACCTGCAGGTGGTGATCTTCGGCTTCGACCGCAATCCGCGTTACCCGGATGCGCCGACCGTGCCCAAGACGGTGCTGATCAATCCGGTGCTGGAAATGGAGTCCGACGAGATGGAGGACGGCTGGGAAGGGTGCCTGTCGGTGCCGGGCCTGCGCGGCGTGGTGCCCCGCCACCTGCGGCTGAAGTACAGTGGCTACGACCTGATGGGCAACCGCATCGAACGCGTGGCCGAAGGCTTCCATGCGCGCGTGGTGCAGCATGAGTGCGACCATCTGCAGGGGATTCTTTATCCGATGCGGATCAGGGATTTTTCGAACTTCGGGTTTACCGAGGTTCTGTTTCCGGATTTGCCGGCGAACAGCGACGATTGACGGGGCAGGGAGCACCCAGGGTTTGCTCCCCTCTCCCGCGCGCGGGAGAGGGGCCGGGGGAGAGGACAGGCGCTGGCATACCGACGCCTGTCACTTCGTCGACATGCCGGCCCTCTCCCCAACCCTCTCCCGCAAGCGGGAGAGGGAGCGCGCAATCGGTACAGGGATGAGGCGGTGGCAATTGCCAAAACCCCCGAAAAAAAAAGCGGCCATCACGGCCGCTTTTTTCACATCAGAACTTCTCGAACTGCCCCAGGAAGCGCCACTTGCCCGGCGGCAGATCCCCCAGCACCACGCGTCCCATGCGCACGCGCTTGAGGCCCACCACCTGTAGCCCCACCTGTTCGCACATGCGGCGGATCTGGCGCTTGCGGCCCTCGCGCAGCACGAAGCGCAGCTGCTCTTCGTTCTGCCAGCTGACCTTGGCCGGCCTGAGCGGCACGCCGTCGAGCGACAGGCCGTGGCGCAGCAGTTCCAGGTCGTCGGCCGGGAATTCCGCGCTGATATTGCGCTCGACCGGCCCGTGCGGCGAGTGCCAGACCACGCGCACCAGATACTCCTTCTCGACGGTCGAGTCCTCGCCGATCAGCGCGCGCGCGACGCGGCCATCCTGCGTCAGCACCAGCAGGCCGGTGGAGTCGATATCGAGGCGGCCGGCGGGCGCGAGGTTCTTGCGCTGCCACGGCGCAAAACGCTTGCGCGTCGGGTCGCCTTCCCACTGGTTTTCGGGGGTGAACAGCGCCGCGGCGGGCTCGGAGCCGTCTTCAGCCTGGCCGGAGACGTAGCCGACCGGCTTGTTGATCAGCACCGTGACGCGCTCGCCCTGCTCGGAGCGCGCTTCCTGCTGGATCTCGATCTCGGCATCGGGGCGGATGCGGCTGCCGAGTTCGGTCACGGGCTTGCCGTCGACCAGTACCCAGCCGCGCGGAATCCATTCGTCCGCCTCGCGGCGCGAGCACAGGCCGAGCTCGGACATGCGCTTGGACAGGCGGACCAGGCCGTCGTCGTGGGTGGATTCGTCGTGCACCGGGGCAGGCTTTTCCTGGCGCGCGGCCGGCGCGTGCGGGCGTGCCGGACCGGCGGTGCGGATGCGTTGGGCCGCGTCGCTGAAGCGGCGTGCCGGCGCCGT
>JABFVP010000015.1 GCA_013362725.1 Cupriavidus sp. | reverse complement strand
TGGCAGGCTGCGGCGGCGGCGATGACGCCGCGGCGGCGCCGGCCCCGGCACCCGCGCCGGGCGCGTCCGCCACCTTCACCACCGCCGAGTTCGTGCCGATGAGCGCGCCGACGCTGGCCACGCCGGAGGCCATGGCGACCACCACGGTAGGCTCCAGCCTCAAGGTGTCCTTCAGCGACGGCAGCAGCCAGACCTACAAGCTGGCCTACCAGCCGTTCTTCATCACCGGCGACACGCTGCCCGACGGCAAGGGCGGCACCGTCGTGGCGGGCGGCTACTACGACATCAATAACCAGCCGATCATCGATACCTCGGTCGCCGGCAAGGAACGCCAGTTCTTCTCCGATGCGCCGGACGGCAGCTCGCTGCTGACGCTGGCCAACCCGGCCGTGCCGGGCGTCAAGGGCAACACGGTGTTCGCGGTGGTGCAGTTCGAATACACCACGCGCAACCAGGGCAATGCCAGCATGTACGGGCTGCTGCCGTCGCCGATCGCGGTGCTGACGCTGGACCAGGACCCGGCCACCGGCAAGCTGACCGTGGTCAAGTACCACAACGTCGATACCTCGGGCGTCAACGGCCTGTGGATCACCTGCGGCGCCAGCCTGTCGCCGTGGAACACGCACCTGTCGAGCGAGGAGTACGAGACCGACCAGATGGACGCCAACGCGGTCAAGCAGTTGCAGGGCTACAGCCAGAACCTGTACGGCGACCCCGCCCGCGCCAACGCCTACAACTATGGCCACTTGCCCGAAGTCACGGTGAAACCGGACGGCACCGGCACCATCAAGAAGCACTATTGCCTCGGCCGCATCTCGCACGAGCTGGTGCAGGTGATGCCCGACGAGCGCACCGTGCTGATGGGGGACGATGCCACCAACGGCGGCCTGTTCCTGTTTATCGCCGACCAGGCGCGCGACCTGTCCGCGGGCACGCTGTACGTGGCCAAGTGGCACCAGACCTCAGGCACCGGCCCGGGCAGCGCCACGCTGTCGTGGATCCGGCTGGGCCATGCCACCAGCGCCGAGATCCGCGCGCTGGTCGACGGCGGCATCCGGCTGGCCGACATCATGGACGTCAAGACCGCCGACCCTGCCGATGCCAGCTACACCCGCATCCTCTACAACGGCAAGCCCAACTGGGTGAAGCTGATTCCCGGCATGGAAAAGGCCGCGGCCTTCCTGGAGACCCACCGCTATGCCGCGCTGGTCGGCGGCAGCCTGGGCTTTACCAAGATGGAAGGCACCACCGTCAACATCAAGGACAAAAAGGCCTATTCGGCGATGTCGCGCATCGAGTCGAGCATGCTGGCGGGCAACGCCGCCAATGCCGGCGACATCCAGGTGGAAGGCCCGTACTCCGGCGCGGTCTATGAGCTGAACCTGAAGGGCGGCCAGGCCGACAAGAGCGGCACGGCGATGGCGAGCGAATGGGTGCCGGTCGACATGGCCGCGGTGCCGGCGCTGGTCAGCGAAGACCTCGGCGGCGGCAAGATGAAGCAGCAGGATGCACTGGGCAACTTTGCCAACCCCGACAAGGTGGCCACGCCGGACAACCTGAAGTTCTCGGAAAAGCTGCGCACGCTGTTCGTCGGCGAGGACAGCAATACCCACGTCAACAACTTCCTGTGGGCGTACAACGTCGACACCAAGGTGCTCAGCCGCGTGCTGTCGTGCCCGGCCGGCGCCGAATCGACCGGCCTGCATGCGGTGGACGAGATCAACGGCTGGACCTACGTGATGAGCAACTTCCAGCATGTCGGCGACTGGGAATCCCCGCTGCACGACAAGGTCAAGGCGCAGCTCGATCCGCTGGTGCGCGCCACCTACAAGGACCGCTTCGGCGCAGCGGTCGGCTACCTGACCGGCGACCCGACCGGCGTCAGGCTGGCCAAGGCCTGACGCGCGGCGACGTGCGGCCATGACAACGGCGGGCTTCGGCCCGCCGTTTGCATTGGGTCGCGGTCCGCGCGCGCCGGGCCCGCGCACCAATTCTGCTACGCTAGGCGCATTCCCCAGCTACCCCCCGCGCATGCCACCATGACCGGCCCGACCCACGACCCCGACGCGCGCCGCATGGCGCCCGCCACCGAGCGCAACCGCGAGCCCATCCTCGCCGTGCTGCGCCAGGTGCTTCCCGTCAGCGGCACCGTGCTCGAAATCGCCAGCGGCACCGGCCAGCACGCCGTGCACTTTGCCGCGGCGCTGCCCGGCATCACCTGGCAGCCCAGCGATCCGGACGCCGCCGCGCGCGCGTCGATCGCGGCCTGGACCGCGCACGCGGGCCTGGCCAATGTGCGTGCGCCGCTGGCGCTGGATGTCTGCCGGCAGCCATGGGACATCGACGCTGCCGATGCGGTGGTCTGCATCAACATGATCCATATCGCCCCGTGGGCAGCGGCCGAGGCGCTGTTTGCGGGCGCGGGCAAGCTGCTGGGTCCCGGCGGCGTGCTGTTCCTGTACGGCCCCTATCGCCGTGGCGGCGCGCACACCGCGCCCAGCAACGCTGCCTTCGATGCGCAGCTGCGTGCCACCGACCCCGACTGGGGCGTGCGCGACATGGAGGCCGTGATCGCACTGGGCGCGGCGCAGGGTTTGCGCTGCGACGCGCCGGTGCCGATGCCGGCCAACAACTTCTGCCTGGTGCTGCGCAAGTAAGGCGCGGTGCGCAAGGTGCGGCGGCCTCGCTGCTACGCGAGCGGCCCGGCCGGCGCTTTGCACTAAAATCGGCGGGCTCATTCGATCCTGCGCTGCGCCGCCCCAGGCCCGCCGCATCGCAACCGCCACGGAGAACACGATGAAGGTCCAGAACATCCTGCAGACGATCGGCAATACCCCGCATATCCGCATCAACCGGCTGTTCGGCAACGGCCCCGAAGTCTGGATCAAGTCCGAACGCAGCAACCCCGGGGCTTCGATCAAGGACCGCATCGCGCTGGCGATGGTGGAAGACGCCGAACGCCGCGGCGTGCTCAAGCCCGGCGGCACCATCATCGAGCCGACCTCGGGCAACACCGGAATCGGCCTGGCGATGGTGGCCGCGGTCAAGGGTTACAAGCTGGTGCTGGTGATGCCGGACAGCATGTCGGTCGAGCGCCGCCGCCTGATGCTGGCCTATGGCGCCACCTTCGACCTGACCCCGCGCGAGAAGGGCATGAAGGGCGCGATCGCGCGCGCCGAGGAACTGGTCGCCGCCACCCCGGGCGCGTGGATGCCGCAGCAGTTCGAGAATCCGGCCAATGCCGACGTGCATGCGCGCACCACCGCGCAGGAAATCCTGAACGATTTCCCCGAGGGGCTCGACGCGCTGATCACCGGCGTCGGCACCGGCGGCCACCTGACCGGCTGCGCCCGGGTGCTGAAGGAAAAATGGCCGCGGCTGAAGGTGTTCGGGGTCGAGCCGGTGGCCTCGCCGGTGATTTCCGGTGGCGCGCCGGCGCCGCATCCGATCCAGGGCATCGGCGCGGGCTTTATCCCAAAGAACCTCGACACCGCGCTGCTCGACGGCGTGATCCAGGTCGACGCCGAGCCCGCGCGCGAGATGGCGCGCCGCTGCGCGCGCGAGGAAGGCATCCTGGTCGGGATCTCGTCGGGCGCCACGCTGGCGGCAATCGCGCAGAAGCTGCCGGAGCTGCCGGCCAATGCGCGCGTGCTGGGCTTCAACTACGACACCGGCGAGCGCTACCTGACGGTCGAAGGCTTCCTGCCGGCCTGAGGGACTTCGGCGGCGTGCGCGCGGCTTGAACGAAACCGTTCCTGTCGCGCCCGCCCGCCATTCAGCGCGACGACAGGCCGTGCCGCTTGTGCCAGTCGGCCAGTGATTCCTCCGGCCATGTGTCGCAGTGCAAATGGCCCTTGCCGCGCGGCACGTCGACCCACGGCGCGACGGACTCCAGCGAGGCCTCCACCACCTCCGGTGGGCGCGGCAGCGGCGTATCGATGGCCGAGGCATGGGGATACAGCAGCTCGGGCCAGCGCGGGTCCCACAGCCACAGCGCGCTGCCGCACTTGACACAGAAATGCCGCTGCGCCGGCGAGCGCCGCGCGCGCTTGCCGGGTTCGCGCAGCACGGCGTGATAGACGCCCAGGTGCTTGCGCCCGCGCACGCGCAGCGTTGCGGCATCGCCGCCGATGTTGATGGCATAGCCGCCACCGCCCGCCGTCTTGCGGCAGATCGAGCAATGGCAATGCATGTAGGGGCAGGGCGAATCGGACTCGAGCGAGAAGTGGACCGCGCCGCAATGGCAGGAGCCGTCGAGATGCATGGGAGGGACCTTTGCACGATGGCGTTCGGGACAGTCCATTGACTGTAGAAAACCCCCGCCAAAGTGCCAAGGCCAATGCAGGCGCCTAGCGCGCCTTGCGGAACGTCAGGTTGATGCGCAGCGGGCCCAGCAGCGGATGATCGCCATCGGCCAGCGGCGCCACGCCGTGGAACGCCAGCCGCGACGGCCCGCCCCACGCCACCACGTCGCCATGCGCCAGCCGTACGCGCTGCGCCTTGTCGGCACGGCGCATGCCGCCGAACAGGAACACCGCCGGCAGCCCCAGCGACACCGAGACGATAGGCGCGGAGAAATCGCGCTCGTCGCGGTCCTGGTGCAGCGACAGGCGGGTGCCCGGCACATAGCGGTTGATCAGGCAGGCATCCGGCGCAAAACCGGCAAAGCCTGCCTGCGCCGCCGCGCCGGCGGCCAGCTCGCGGAAACTCGCGGGCATGTCGGGCCACGCCCGTCCGCTCAGCGGATCGACCGCGTCATAGCGATAGCCGCGCGCGTCCGAAACCCAGCCGCACGCGCCGCAGTTGGTCATCGCCACTGACATCTTCAGCCCGCCGGGGGTGACCATGTGCCGCCAGGGGGCCAGGGCCACGATGGTTTGCACGTCGGCGAGCAGGGCTTCGGCAT
>JABFVP010000147.1 GCA_013362725.1 Cupriavidus sp. | reverse complement strand
GTCGTGCCGCACCTCCAGCACATGGAGCAGTTCCACGCCTTCGACGGATGCCGGCAGCAATTGCAGGAAGGCCTCGAAGTCTTCCGCGTCGAACTGCTTGGTCGGCGCGAACTGCCACACCACCGGTCCCAGCTTGCGGCCCAACTCGGCAATGCCGCTGTCGATAAAGCGCGCGACCGACTCGCCGGACTCCGCCAGCACGCGCCGGTTGGTGGCAAAGCGCGAGGCCTTCACCGCAAACACGAAGTCATCGGGGGTCTCGTCGCGCCACTTGGCGAACGAAGTGCGCTTCTGCGTGCCGTGATAGGTGCTGTTGATCTCGATCGCGCTGAGGTGCCGGCTGGCATAAGCCAGTTCGCGCGACTGCGGCAATTTGGCGGGATAGAAGTTGTCGCGCCAAGGCGCGTAGTTCCAGCCGCCGATGCCGACGCGCACCAGCCCGGCCGGCGCGGCGGCCTTGCGCGATGGCGCGGTCGATGGGGATTTGGACGCGGCTGTGGTTGCGGCTGGCTTGGCTGCGGCCTTCGCCGCGGTGCGTGCTGGCATGGCGCGGTCTCCCGAGACGCGAGACTGGCAGTCTAGCGGGAAACCGCGCGATGCGGTAACGGCGCGGTGGCGATGCCGGCAAACAGATTGCCCATAAAAAAACCGGAAGAGGGCAATGCCCCCTTCCGGCCCGCTCCCCGATCCCCCGGGTTCAGAACGAGAAATTGAGCAGCACGTCCGCGATATTGACGTCCGCGGGCTGCGTCTGCACGGCCCCGCTGACGCTGGTGGCCTGGATACTGTACTTGCCTGCCGCGGCGCCATCCGGCGACAGCGGGATCGGCAGCGCGGCCTGGTAGGTGCCGACCACCGGCGCGGCCACCGGCAACGCGGGTTCAGTCGCGAACAGGCTGTAGGCACCGGTATCGCTGGCCGCCGCGGTCGCGGCGATTTCAAAGGTGCCGCCGTTGACCAGCTGCAGCGCGCGCAGCGTGGCCTCGGCCGAAGCCGGCGCCACCGCGCCCGAGACGCGGCGATAGGTCGATGCCGGCAGCGTCATCGGCGCCGCGGCGGTCGAGATCGCCGTGGGCGTACCCACCACCACCGGCACGCCGCGCACGATGCCCGCCGCCTTGGCGTTGGCCGCACCCGGCACCACCACCACGTCGACCGGGCCGGCCGTGCTGCTTTGCTCGATCGGCGACAGGCGGAAGCTGCCGTTGGCATCGGCCACGGTCGACTTCACCACCACGCCGTTGCGTTCGGCATAGACGCGCGCACCCGGGGCCGCGGCCACCACGCCGTTGACTTCGCCGCTGACGGTCATCGGGATCGCGGTCACCACCGGCTTCAGGCCAAAGGTGCCATTGCCACGCCGCACTACCGACTTGCACGCGTCGAAGTCCAGCACCAGGTCGGTCAGCGTACCGGGCGCGACCGAGAACGAACGATTGATCTTGATGCCGGACTGGACCGCGCTGGGCGTATCGAGCGGCTGCTCGGCGCCGCCCACCGGGACCACGGAATTGGCCAGGGCCGAGGCACCGCCACCGCGGTTGGCATCGAGCACCAGGCGCACCTGCTGGTAGTTGCCGGCCGGCAATGCGGTCTGGCCCAGCACCGTCATCACGCCGTTGGTCAGCGACAGCAGGTCGATCCTGCGCGCGGGCACCACGTCGATATCGACCCAGCCCCCGGCGCTGGCCTCGGCGCTGGCGCTGCTGTGCACGCGCACCTTGTTGACGGTGACGAAGACATTGTTGAAGCCGCAGGCCGGCGCATCGGTCATCGATACCTGCAGCGTGCCGCGCCCGGGGCCGTCATCGCCGCCGCCACCGCCGCAGGCGGCCAGCGCAAGCACGCCGCTCAGAGCCAGCAGTCGCAACGGTGCAGAAGTATTAGAAAGGACTGACACGGTGGGTCTCCGTATTGTTGTTTGTGGGTTGATCGCAGCATATGTCGCAGTTCGCATATCCGTTGTAAATCTTTGTAATGCGTTGTGAAAAAGTCCGTGCCTTGCCTTGCATGGGCGCGCAGGAGATCGAAGACGATCCCAACGGTATGCGGTGCATTGTCTCGTCAACGCCTGACACTGCGCGCGAATGCATCACATCGCTCAAGTCGCGTGGCCGCGCTCCGTATACAGCGGAGTGGAAATCCCACGCTGCAGATTCCTGCAAACGCCCCCAATGATTCCTTACGAAGGATTCCCCTTGATGTTCACTACCATCCGCGCGCGGATCGTGGCGCTGTGCGTCGCCATCGTGGTCGCCGCGCTCGCCATCAACACGGCACTGAACCAGTTCGTTGCCAATCGCCATAACGAAGACGCCATCGACGGCAGCCTGGCCGCGGTGCAAAGCGGCCACGCCAGCGCCATCGTCGACTGGGTCGCATCGCACAGCCGGATGATCGACTCGCTGCAGGACGCCGTACTGCAGCCCGAACCCGATGCTGCGCTAAAACAGATCGCTCAGGCCGGCGGCTTCACCAACGTCTACGTCGGCTATGCCGACAAGACCGCGAAGTTCTCCAATCCGCAAGGCATCCCGCCCGGCTACGACCCCACCGGCCGCCCCTGGTACCAGCAGGCCGCCGCCGCCGGCAAACCCGTGGTCACGCCGCCTTACGTCGATGCCGGCACCGGCAAGCTGGTGGTGGCGTTCGCCGCGCCGGTGGTGCGCGACGGCGCGGTGCAGGCGGTGGTGTCCGGCGATGTGGCAATGGATACGGTGATCGCCAACGTCAAGGCGATCCACCCGTCGCCGGCCAGCTTCGGCATGCTGGTGGCCAGGAACGGCGACATCGTCGCCCACACCGACGACAAGCTCACGCTCAAGCCCGTCACCGAGCTGGTGCCCGCGCTCAGCGCCGACAAGCTCGCCGCATTGGCCGGCGCGAAGACGCCGCTGGAAGTCGACGTGCATGGCAGCACCAAGCTGCTCGGCGCGCGCGCCATCCCCGGCACCGACTGGCTGGTGATCGTCGCGCTCGACCAGGCCGAGGCCACCGCCGGCATGCGCTCCGTGCTGATCGCGTCGATGATCGCGCTGGTGCTGATCGCCGTGATGGCGGCCGCGGTGGTGTGGGGCGTGGCGACGATGTCGCTGCGCGGCCTGTCCACCGTGCGCGATGCCATGGACGCGATCGGCTCCGGCGACGGCGACCTGACCCAGCGCCTGCCCGCGCATGGCAACGACGAGGTCGCGCAGATCGCGCGCGCTTTCAACACCTTCGCCGACAAGCTCTGCACCATCATGCGCCAGATCCGCGACGCCAGCGAATCGGTGCGCGCCGCTTCCGATGAAATCGCCGCCGGCAACATGGACCTGTCGCGCCGCACCGAATCCGCCGCCGCCAGCCTGCAACAGACCGCCGCGTCGATGGAAGAGATCACCGCCACCGTCGGCCAGTCGGCCAGCTCGGCGCAGCACGCCAACGAATCCGTCGCCGCCGCCTCGCGCGTAGCCGGCGACGGCGGCGTGGTGATCGGCGAAGTGATCAGCACCATGGGGCAGATCGAGACCGCCTCGGTCAAGGTGTCGGACATCATCGGCGTGATCGAAAGCATCGCCTTCCAGACCAACATCCTGGCGCTGAACGCCGCCGTCGAAGCCGCGCGCGCCGGCGACCAGGGTCGGGGCTTCGCCGTCGTTGCCGGCGAAGTTCGCGCGCTGGCCCAGCGCAGCGCCCAGGCCGCGCGCGAGATCAAGACCCTGATCGAGACCACCGTGGGCAGCGTCGCCTCCGGTTCGGAGCAAGTCCGCCGCGCAGGGGACACCATGGGCGAGATCGTCAGCAACGTCTCGAAGGTGACCGGAATTATCAACGAGATCACTCACGCGACGAAGGAACAGACCCGCGGCATTCAAGAAGTGAATATGGCGGTGAGCCAGCTCGACCAGATGGTCCAGCAGAACGCGGCGCTGGTGGAGCAGTCGACCGCGGCGGCGGCGGCTCTGCAGACGCAGGCCGGCAGCCTTGCGGGGGCGGTGGGGCAGTTCAGGCTGGGGTGAGATTCCCGGTCGTCATCGCGATTTGGCCGGCGGCACGGGCGCGCGTTCACGCCGCCCGCCGATCGCCCCGGTGCCCGCGGCCTTCACGATCCTCCGGAAGGTCGGGCACTCCATATGACTGGGCGCCGGACACACCGCCGCATGCCGCAACCCGTCGCGCATCGCCGTCAGCTTGCGGATGGTGCGGTCCAGTTCGTCGGCCTTGGCGGCCAGCATCTGGCGGTCGATGCGCGGCTGGCCCTGCGGCGAGAACATCCGCGCAATGTCGTCCAGCGAGAAGCCGGCCGCGCGCCCCAGCGCGATCAGCGCCAGCCGTTCCAGCACCCCCGAGTCGAACACGCGCCGCATGCCGCGCCGGCCGATCGACACGATCAGTCCCTTTTCCTCGTAGTAGCGCAACGTCGAGGCCGGCACGCCGGCCTGCCGCGCCACTTCCGCAATATCCAGGCTTTTCACCGCTTGACCTCAAGTCGACTTGAACTGGCACAGTGTAGCTTCCAGCCACGCAAGGGGATACGACCATGGGTGAACAACGGCAAATCAGCGGCAACGGCGGCGAGCAGGCCGCACTGTGGAACGGTGCATCGGGCCAGGCGTGGGTGGAGCACCAGGGCGTGCTGGACGACATGTTCCGGCCTTTGGAGGAACAACTGGTCCGGGCCGCAGGCGACGCCGCGGCGCAGCGCATTCTCGACGTCGGCTGCGGCACCGGCAGCACCACGCTGGCGCTGGCGCGGCGCATCGGTGCGCAAGGGCACTGCACCGGCATCGACATTTCCGCGCCGATGCTCGCCGCCGCACGCTCCCGCGCGCAGCGCGCTGGCATCAACGCAAGCTTTGTCCACGCCGATGCGCAGGAGCACGCCTTCGCCCCGGCTGGCTTTGACATGATCGTGTCGCGCCTGGG
>JABFVP010000211.1 GCA_013362725.1 Cupriavidus sp. | reverse complement strand
GCGCGGGCAGGCCGGCGATCGCGCTCAGGCTGTTGTCGGGCAGGTACTCCTTCTGGGCGACGTTGATGTCCTTCGACGCCGCCTCGACGCGCCAGCGTGCCGCCACCAGGTCCGGGCGGCGGCCCAGCAGGCCGATGGTCAGGTTGTCGGGCAGCGTCGGCGTGGCCTGCGCCAGCAACACCGGGCGCTCGATCTGCAGGCCGCGGTCGGGGCCCTTGCCGAGCAGCGCCGCGAGCTGGTTGCGCGCCAGCGCGATTTCTTCGTCGACGCGCTGCAGGTCGGTCTGCGATGCCGCCACCGTGCCGCGTGCCTGGGTGGTTTCCACCTGCGTGTCCAGGCCGGCGGCGAGGCGCTGGCGCGACAGTTCGGTCAGGTCGCGGCGCTGGGCGATGGCGCGTTCGGCCACGTCGCGCTGCGCATACAGCGCGGCCAGGCGCGCGTAGTTACGCGAGATCGACGTCGCCAGGATCAGGCGCGCGGCCTGGCTTTCGGCCTCGGCGGCGCGGTCGTCGGAGAGCGCGGCTTCGAGCGCGTCACGGTTCTTGCCCCAGAAGTCGAAGTCATAGGACAGGCCCACCTGCAGGCGCGACTGGTTCTGCCACGAGCCCGCCAGCGGCGTGCCTTCGAACAGGTCGTTGTTGGAAAAGCGCTGGCGCAGCATGCTGCCTTCGAACTCCAGGTGCGGATACAGCGCGCTGCGGGTGGCCTCGGCCATCGCGCGCGAAGCCTCGACGCGGGCAAACGCGGCCTGCAGGTTCGGGCTGTCCTGGATCGCCTCGTCGACCAGGGCGTTCAGTTGCGGGTCCTGGAACTGGCTGACCCAGTCCTGCGACGGCCACTGGCCGTGTTCGTCGGGCAGGGTTTGCGAAGTCGCCATCGCGGCCGGATCGGCCAGGGTCTGCGTGCTGTGCGAATCGCCAAGTGCCGCGCACCCGGCCAGCGCCGCAGCCGCGATCGCGGTCAGCGCCAGCGTGCCGGCACGGCGCGCCAGCTCGCGGGAACTGGCAGGCCGGGTAAATCGGAAGGAAAAAGCTGTTGTCATGGTGTTGCTCCGTGGCCGGAGCCGTACGGTGTTTACGGGCTGCTGACGGTGTCCGGCCGGGCTGGCCGAGGCGGACGATCTGGCGTGCCGGAAGTCCGGCGCGCAGCCTGCTACCCGCTGTTGTCGATGACCCGCCGCAGCATGCTGCGCAGCAACTGGATCTCGTCGTCGGAAAAACCTCGAAAGTGGTGCGCCAGCACCTTGCAGAAGATTGCCGGCAGTTGCTGCACCAGTTCCTGGCCCTGCGGCGTCACCGACAGGTCGACCACGCGGCGGTCGGCATCGCGGCGCCGTCGCTCGATCAGCCCGCGTTTTTCCATGCGGCTGAGCAGCCGCGTGACCGATCCCATGTCGGTGTTCAGTTCGCGGCCCAGGTCGGTGACGGTCGAGGCGCGGCCGGTGGCCAGCATCATCAGGCAGCTGGCCTGGGCCTGGGTGATGTCGAGGCTGCTGACCTCCTGCTCGACGCCGTGCGCCAACATGTTCTTGGCACGCTGCATCAGGTAGCCGACGCTGTCGCACATCTGGTAGCGCGCCGGATCGAACGAGCCGGCGGAAGTCGAGGGCAGAGCGGAAGAGGGTGCTTGTGACATCTTTGCCTTTGCAATCTTTGCTGAGGCAAATATATGTTCACGTTTAACGATCCGCAAGAAAGGAAATTGGTCATTGCTAAATCCGCAAATATTTTCCCCAGGCCGGGGACGGTTTCAGTCAACGCTTCTTGCGCCGCAACATGCTAGAATGTCGGGTTACCTCAGATTCTCCGGCCCTCCTTGCGAGGGCCCCGTTCTTAGCGAGACGCAGCAATGACCCGCGCCATCCGAAATATCGCCATCATCGCCCACGTCGATCATGGCAAGACCACCCTGGTCGACCAGCTCCTGCGCCAGGCAGGCACCTTCCGCGACAACCAGCAAGTCGCCGAGCGGGTGATGGACTCGAACGACCTGGAAAAGGAACGCGGGATCACGATTCTCGGGAAGAACTGTGCCGTCGAGTACAACGGCACCCATATCAATATCGTCGACACCCCGGGCCACGCCGACTTCGGCGGTGAAGTGGAGCGCGTGCTGTCGATGGTCGACGGCGTGCTGCTGCTGGTCGACGCGGTCGAGGGCCCGATGCCGCAGACCCGCTTCGTCACGCGCAAGGCGCTGGCGCTTGGGCTGAAGCCGATCGTGGTGATCAACAAGATCGACCGTCCGGGCGCGCGTCCGGACTGGGTCATCAACCAGACCTTCGACCTGTTCGACAAGCTGGGCGCCACCGACGAGCAGCTCGACTTCCCGGTGATCTACGCCTCGGGCCTGAACGGCTACGCCGGCCTGACCGAAGATGTGCGCGACGGCGACATGAAGCCGCTGTTCGAGACCGTGCTCGACAAGGTGCCGGTGCGTGACGACGACCGCGACGGCCCGCTGCAGCTGCAGATCATCTCGCTGGACTACTCCAGCTACGTCGGCAAGATCGGCGTGGGCCGCATCTCGCGCGGCCGCGCCCGTCCGCTGCAGGACGTGGTGGTCAAGTTCGGTCCGGAAGGCAACCCGATCAAGGGCCGCATCAACCAGGTGCTGAAGTTCCAGGGCCTGGAGCGCGAAATCGTGCAGGAAGCCGAAGCCGGCGATATCGTGCTGATCAACGGCATCGAAGAGCTGGGCATCGGCTGCACCGTGTGCGCGCCCGAGGCCCAGGACGCGCTTCCGATGCTGAAGGTGGACGAGCCGACGCTGACCATGAATTTCTGCGTCAACACCTCGCCGCTGGCGGGCCGTGAAGGCAAGTTCGTCACCAGCCGCCAGCTGCGCGAGCGCCTGGACCGCGAACTGAAGTCCAACGTGGCGCTGCGCGTGGCCGATACCGGCGACGACACCATCTTCGAAGTGTCGGGCCGCGGCGAACTGCACCTGACCATCCTGCTGGAGAACATGCGCCGCGAAGGCTACGAGCTGGCCGTCTCGCGTCCGCGCGTGGTGTTCAAGGAAATCGACGGCGTCAAGTGCGAGCCGTACGAGCTGCTGACCGTGGATGTCGAAGACAGCCACCAGGGCGGCATCATGGAAGAGCTGGGCCGTCGCAAGGGCGAACTGCTCGACATGGCGTCGGACGGCAAGGGCCGCACCCGCCTCGAGTACCGCATCCCGGCCCGCGGCCTGATCGGCTTCCAGGGCGAGTTCCTGACGCTGACGCGCGGCACCGGCCTGATCAGCCATATCTTCGACGACTACGCGCCGGTGCGCGAAGGCGGCCTGGGCGAGCGCCACAACGGCGTGCTGATCTCGCAGGACGACGGCGACGCCGTGGCCTACGCACTGTGGAAGCTGCAGGACCGCGGCCGCATGTTCGTCAAGCCGGGCGATGCGCTGTATGAAGGCATGATTATCGGCATCCACAGCCGCGACAACGACCTGGTCGTGAACCCGATCAAGGGCAAGCAGCTGACCAACGTGCGCGCCTCGGGTACCGACGAAGCCGTGCGCCTGGTGCCGCCGATCCAGATGTCGCTGGAATACGCGGTGGAATTCATCGCCGACGACGAACTGGTAGAGCTGACGCCGAAGAGCATCCGTCTGCGCAAGCGCCACCTGAAGGAGCACGAGCGCAAGCGTGCCGCACGCGAAGGCGCATAAGCACCCGCGCCCAAGCTGCTCACGAAAAACCGCGCCTGCGAGGCGCGGTTTTTTATTGCGTGCCCGGCAGCGTCGCCGGCACCACGGCGCGCGGGCTCAGCCACATGCCGGACAGCGGGTAGGTCAAACGGTGGTGTGCCGGCTGCATGCGTCACTCGATAGCGATGATGTACTGCCACGCAATTCTGTCACGCGTGTGAAGGCGATCAAGACGGGTAAAGGATGCGGCGCGGCCGCCGTAGTTGGACAGGGCAGCGGCGCGGCGCGCCGCCCTGATTCCATCTCTCTATCCTCCCCCGGAGCCTCATCCATGTTCAAGAACACGACTATCGGCGCCCGATTGTGGTTTCTCACGATCGTCACCAATTTGTTGTTGCTGATTGTCGGCGCGGTCGGCTGGCTAGGCATGTCGCGCAGCAACGAAGCGACGCACCAGATCTACGAGCAGCAGCTGTCGGCGGCAGTCCACCTGGCCGAGGCGCGTTCGAACCAGTTGCTGGTGCGCGTGCTGCTGGACCAGGCCACCTTTGCCGCCGATCCGGCCGACGCCAAGGCGCGCGCCGCGACCGCACAAGGCTTCGCGCGCGATTCGGAGCAGGCCTGGAAGGCCTATCTCGCGCTGCCGCGTTCGGCCGACGAAGCGAAGGTGGTCGAAGACGTTACCGCCAGGCGCGATGCGCTGTTCAGGCAGGGGGTCGCGCCCATGATCGCCGCGCTGCATGCCGGCGACCGCGACGGCGTGATGAAGGCCGTGCTGGAGACCATTCCGCAACTCGATATCGCCTTCACCGCCGTCAACACCGAGCTGAACAAGCTGCAGGTGGCCAGCGCGAAGCAGGTCTACGAGGCCTCGCAGCAACGCTACCGCAGCCTGTTCACGCTGTCCGCGTGCGTGCTGGCAGCGGGACTGGTGTTCAGCACCGTGGTGGCATGGCGCCTGCGCCGTTCGATCGTGCAGCCACTGGATACGGCGATTGCGCGCTTCGAAAGGATTGCCGGTGGCGACCTGAGCGTTGCCGCGTCCGGCACCGAAGTGCTGGCCGACGAAGCGGCGCGCAACGAGACCGCGCGCATGCTCGGCATGCTGGGCCGGATGCAGTCCAGCCTGGTGGCGATGGTTGGCGATGTGCGCGGCGGCGCCGACTCGATCGCCGCGGCCAGCAAGCAGATTGCCAGCGGCAATGCCGACCTGTCGCAGCGCACCGAGCAGCAGTCGGCTTCGCTGGAGCAAACCGCTTCG
>JABFVP010000564.1 GCA_013362725.1 Cupriavidus sp. | reverse complement strand
GGGTCGAAGCCCTTGTGCGCCAGGAACTTGCGCAGCTTCTCGCTGAAGCTGGCTTCCACCTTCTTCTCGTGCAGTTGCTCTTCCAGCTGCATCAGGAACTTGTCGACCACGCGCAGGATGATTTCCTCATCGAGCGAGCGGAAGCTGATGGTGGCATCCAGCCGGTTGCGGAACTCCGGCGTGAACATGCGCTTGATGTCGGCCATCTCGTCGCCCTGCTCGCGCGAGCTGGTGAAGCCGATGGTGGCGCGGTTCATGGTCTCCGCTCCCGCGTTGGTGGTCATGATGATGATCACGTTGCGGAAGTCGGCGCGCCGGCCGTTGTTGTCGGTCAGCGAACCATGGTCCATCACCTGCAGCAGGATATTGAAGATATCCGGATGCGCCTTCTCGATTTCGTCCAGCAGCAGCACGCAGTGCGGCTTCTTTGTGACGGCCTCGGTCAGCAGGCCACCCTGGTCGAAGCCGACGTATCCCGGCGGCGCGCCGATCAGGCGGCTGACCGCATGGCGTTCCATGTATTCGGACATGTCGAAGCGCAGCAGCTCGATGCCCATGATGAAGGCCAGCTGCTTGGCAACCTCGGTCTTGCCCACGCCGGTGGGGCCCGAGAACAGGAACGAGCCGATCGGCTTGTCGGTCTTGCCCAGGCCCGCGCGCGACATCTTGATCGCCGACGCCAGCGCCTCGATCGCCGGATCCTGGCCGAACACCACCGACTTCAGGTCGCGTTCCAGCGTCTGCAGCTTGCTGCGGTCGTCCTGGTTCACGCTCTGCGGCGGGATGCGCGCGATGCGCGAGACGATGTCCTCGATCTCGCCCTTGCCGATGGTCTTCTTCTGCTTGGACTTCGGCAGGATGCGCTGCGCCGCGCCGGCTTCGTCGATCACGTCGATGGCCTTGTCCGGCAGGTGGCGGTCGGTGATGAAGCGCGCCGACAGCTCGGCCGCGGCGGTCAGCGCCGACGACGCGTACTTGACGCCATGGTGCTCCTCGAAGCGCGATTTCAGCCCGCGCAGGATCTGCACGGTCTGGTCCACCGACGGCTCGACCACGTCGATCTTCTGGAAGCGCCGCGACAGCGCCGCATCCTTCTCGAAGATGCCGCGGTATTCGGTAAAGGTGGTCGCGCCGATGCACTTGAGCTGGCCCGACGACAGCGCCGGCTTGAGCAGGTTGCTCGCGTCCAGCGTCCCGCCCGAAGCGGCGCCCGCGCCGATCAGCGTGTGGATTTCGTCGATGAACAGGATCGCGTTCGGATTGTCCTTGAGAGACTTGAGCACGCCTTTCAGGCGCTGCTCGAAATCGCCGCGGTACTTGGTGCCGGCCAGCAGCGCGCCCATGTCGAGCGAGTAGACGGTGGCCTTTTCCAGGATGTCCGGCACCTCGTTCTTGGTGATGCGCCACGCCAGGCCTTCCGCAATCGCGGTCTTGCCGACGCCGGCCTCGCCCACCAGCAGCGGGTTGTTCTTGCGCCGGCGGCACAGCACCTGGACCACGCGCTCGACTTCGCTCTCGCGGCCGATCAGCGGATCGATCTTGCCGGCCTTGGCCAGCGCGTTCAGGTTCTGGGTGTATTGCTCGAGCGGGCTTTCCTTGCCGTCGCCGCCCTCGCCCTCGCCGGCCGCATCGCCGTGCTTGGCTGGTTCCGACTGGTCCTTGCGGATGCCGTGGCTGATGAAATTGACCACGTCCAGGCGCGTCACGCCCTGCTGCTGCAGGTAATAGACCGCGTGCGAATCCTTCTCGCCGAAAATCGCCACCAGCACGTTGGCGCCGGTAACTTCCTTCTTGCCGTTGGAAGTCGACTGGACGTGCATGATGGCGCGCTGGATCACGCGCTGGAAACCCAGCGTGGGCTGGGTATCGACCTCGTCGTTACCCGGCACCACCGGCGTGTTGTCCGCGATGAAGTTCTTAAGGCTGGTGCGCAGGTCCTCGATATTGGCCGCGCAGGCGCGCAAGACTTCAGCTGCCGTGGGATTGTCGAGCAATGCCAGCAGCAGGTGCTCCACGGTAATGAACTCGTGGCGTGCCTGCCTGGCTTCGACAAAAGCCATATGCAGGCTCACTTCCAATTCTTGCGCAATCATGCTTCCTCCATCACGCACTGCAGGGGGTGCCCCGCCTGCCGCGCGTGCGTTGACACCAGCTCGACCTTAGTCGCCGCGATATCCCTGGTGTAGATACCACAGACGCCCTTTCCTTCCCGGTGCACGGTCAGCATGATCTGCGTCGCCGTTTCCCGGTCCCTGCTGAAATACTGCTGCAGGATCATCACGACAAACTCCATCGGAGTGTAGTCGTCGTTCAGCAGCACCACCTTGAACATGGCAGGCGGTTTCAGCGCCTGCTCTTTGCGCTCCAGGATGGTGCCCGCTTCGCGTTGTGGGACATTCGCAAGCCGTGTAGCCATGGCTTTATTCTAACCCTTACTCGCAACTCTGCAATTTGGGGAAAAGGCGGTGGATTCAAGAGTCCGGCCACCGGTTTTCCGTGGTGAATGGGAGCGGACAGTTCCGCGGAAGGCCTTGCAAGGCACGTCGCCGCACCGTCTGAAAATCCGGGGCCGGCGGCCGCCGATTCATGGCAACGGTAACACCAGGCGCCGTCCTGTTCCTGGCACACCCTTCTGGCAGTGGGGAATCCGCCAGCTTGACAGCCCCTGGCTTTGCCAGAAAAATCGGGCGCACACCCACCGAAGGCAGCGAGCCAAAGCAACAGCCAAGGCGGGTGATCCGTGAGCAGGGAGGCCCACGGCCCGCGGCGGCGAGTCAGCAATCAGACTGGCTGCCTCGCGATAGCACCTCGCCGCGCGTCATCGCCGGCCGCATTTCAGCACGCGGCCAGCCATGGCGCCGCAGTCCGTGCCGTCTGGCTGGCAAGCTTCCCCGCTTGAAAATCTGCTATTTCGTTGGGGGAGTATATGGCAAGCGGTATCGTCAAATGGTTCAATGACGCCAAGGGATTCGGGTTCATCAAGCCGGACGAGGGCGAAGAAGAACTGTTTGCGCACTTTTCGGCTATCCAGATGGCGGGCTTCAAGACGCTGAAGGAAGGCCAGCGCGTGTCGTTCGAGGTGGTCCAGGGCCCTAAGGGCAAGCAGGCCACCAATATCCAGGACGCCAGCTAAAGCGCGCCGCGACCGCATCCCCGGCCGCAGAGCCACCGGAGCGGTCAACCAGGGTGTGGGGGGATTCCCCCGGGACGGGACCGATGCCAGCGCCCCGCTGGCCGCCTAGGGCGGCGCGGCGGGCACCGGCTCGCATCAGCGGCACGCACACCCAATCGAAAGCCCGGCCTGGCGCCGGGCTTTCCGGTTTTTGAGGGCCCGCTCGCGCCGGTTCAAGTCCAGCCGTCGATCTTCAGCCCACTGGCCTGTTCGGCCTCCTCCTTGGTGACCCTGCGCACAGTCTGGCCGAAGGTCCAGACATGGCCCTCGGCATCGCGGGCGGTGTAGGTGCGGTCGCCATAGAACTCGTCCTGCGGCTCGCGCAGGATCACGGCCCCGGCTGCCCGGGCCTGCGCGCAATGCTGGTCGAGCCCGTCGGGCAGATGCACATGCACGGTCTGCGTGTTCTTGCCCCCGATCGACGCCGGGCTGGCGGTAAAATCGGCCCACTCGCTGCCCACCATCAGGTAACTGTCGCCGAAACGCATTTCAGAATGCACCAGCTGCCCTTGCTGGTCGCGGATCACCATGACCCGCTCGAACCCGAACGCCCGCTCCAGCCAGTCCAGCGCCGCCAGCGGATCCTTGTAGAACAGGGCCGCGCCGAAGGCGGTGCGGCGGAAGGGATCATCCATGCCAGTCTCCCCGGGCCGGATGCCCGTCAGCCAGTCCTGACGTTCTAGCCAACGCAACGGCGGGGGGCAAGAAAAAAACCCCGGCACCGGGGATCCGGTACCGGGGTCTTGTCGACAGCTTGCCGGTTTTTGCCGGAGTCTGTGCTTACATATTGTCGATCATCACCTGCCCGAAGCCCGAGCATGACACCTGCGTCGCGCCTTCCAGCAGGCGGGCGAAATCGTAGGTGACCTTTTTGGACAGGATCGACTTCTCCATCGACGCGATGATCAGGTCCGCGGCCTCGGTCCAGCCCATGTGGCGCAGCATCATTTCGGCCGACAGGATTTCCGAGCCCGGATTGACGTAATCCTTGCCGGCGTACTTCGGCGCGGTGCCGTGGGTGGCCTCGAACATCGCCACCGAGTCCGACATGTTGGCGCCCGGCGCGATGCCGATGCCGCCAACCTGCGCCGCCAGCGCGTCCGAGACGTAGTCGCCGTTCAGGTTCAGCGTGGCGATCACCGAGTATTCGGCCGGGCGCAGCAGGATCTGCTGCAGGAAGGCATCGGCGATGGCGTCCTTGACCACGATGTCCTTGCCGGTCTTCGGGTTCTTGAACTTGCACCATGGGCCGCCGTCGACCAGCTCGGCGCCGAATTCCTTCTGCGCCAGCTCATAGCCCCAGTCGCGAAAGCCACCTTCGGTGAACTTCATGATGTTGCCCTTGTGCACCAGCGTCACCGACGGCTTGTCGTTGTCGATCGCGTACTGGATCGCCTTGCGCACCAGGCGCTCGGTGCCTTCGCGCGACACCGGCTTGACGCCGATGCCCGAGGTGGCCGGGAAGCGGATCTTCTTCACGCCCATCTCGTTCTGCAGGAAGGCGATCAGCTTCTTGGCCTGGTCGCTTTCTGCCGCCCATTCGATGCCGGCATAAATATCTTCCGAGTTCTCGCGGAAGATCACCATATCGGTCTTTTCCGGCTCGCGCACCGGCGAGGGCACGCCCTTGAAGTAGCGTACCGGGCGCAGGCAGACATAGAGGTCAAGCTGCTGGCGCAGCGCCACGTTGAGCGAACGGATGCCACCGCCGACCGGCGTGGTCAGCGGACCCTTGATCGACACCACGTATTCCTTCAGCACGTCCAGGGTCTCATCCGGCAGCCACACGTCCGGGCCGTAAACCTTGGTCGACTTCTCGCCGGCGTAGATTTCCATCCAGGCGATCTTGCGCTTGCCGCCGTAAGCCTTGGCCACGGCCGCGTCGACCACCTTGATCATCACCGGGGTGATATCGAGGCCCGTACCGTCGCCTTCGATATAAGGAATGATCGGGTTGTCCGGGACATTGAGCGAAAAGTCCTGGTTGACCGTGATCTTTTCGCCTGCCGGAACCTTGATGTGTTGGTACATGACGTCTCCAGTTACGGAACGGTTGTGACTGCCGCCGGTTCGTGGCCGGACGGCGAGATTCGGGAGATGGCGCTGTGCATTGTAGCGGGCCTGGATGCTGGGCCCATACAGCCGTGCATCATGCCGGCGCCATGCCTGGTCGGCTTCAGTCTTATATAAGACACAAGACTAATTTTATATTATGCAGCAATTTTTCATCATCCGCCAATCAGGCCGGACCCCGACCGGGCCGACCTGCACACGCGCCGCTGCGGCATACTTGCGCCCCATGACCCTGATCGCCCTGAACAAGCCGTTTGGCACCATGAGCCAGTTCTCGGAACACCCGACGCGGCCGACGCTGGCGTCGTGCGTGTCGGTGCCCGGTGTCTATCCGGCGGGCCGGCTCGATGCCGACAGCGAGGGCTTGCTGCTGCTGACTGACGATGGCGCGCTGCAGGCGCGCATCGCCGACCCGCGCCACAAGCTCGAAAAGACCTACCTGGCGCAGGTCGAGGGCATTCCCGACGCGGACGCCCTCGCCCGGCTGCGCGCCGGAGTCGATCTTGGCGATTTCGTGACCCAACCAGCAACGGTACGCGCCATTGACGCCCCCGACTGGCTGTGGCCGCGGCATCCGCCCGTGCGTTTTCGCGCCGCCATCCCGACCGCGTGGCTGGAACTGAAGATCCGGGAAGGCAAGAACCGGCAGGTGCGCCGCATGACGGCGGCCGTGGGCTTTCCGACGCTGCGGCTGATCCGGGTGGGGATCGGTGCGCTTGACCTGCGCGCGCTCGGCCTGGCGCCCGGAGAGAGCCGCGAAGTGTCCGTTGCCGAGTCGGGCATCGCGCTGGCCACTGCAACGGGACGCGCGGCATCTCCTGCGCGAACCCATGTCTCAAAGACCAGACAGGCGAATGGCGCAAAGCGGCGCTTACGTTACAAGAGTTAACAAATACGACGTCAACGCTCGCAACCGCTGCCTCGTTCTAGTCGGGGACACGTCCACCAACGCGTCACAACTTTCCCGACTGTTCTTATCCTTCGAGGTAATACGCCATGAAAAAACTGATCGCTGCACTGGTTGTCGGCCTGTTCGCCACCGGCGCCTTCGCCCAGGCCTCGGCGCCTGCTGCTGCCGAGCCGGCAGCGCCCGCGGCCACCAAGCAAGCCCCGAAGAAGGCCGCCAAGAAGAAGGCCAGCCACAAGAAGCACACCAAGAAGAAGGAAACCGCTGCTCCCGCAGCCCCGGCCGCTTAACACGCGCGGGTGCCGCTGCCGGGCGGAGTGCCGGCAGTCGAGGCAAGGCAGGCGACCACAAAGGGCGCCTGCCTTTTTTGTTTCGTGCCGGTTACGCCCGGCGCGGGCCGCGTTCCGCGTGCGTTATGCTTGCGGCTGCCTCACACCGAGCCATCCCGGACTGACCATCATGCCCCTGTTGTCGAAGAGTCTGACCTCGAGTTGCCGCTTCCTGCTTGCCGCGCTGGCGGCCGGAGTTACCCATGCACAAGGCGCGCTGCCGTTGGCGCCGCTGAATGCGGGCATGTATGCGATCCAGGCAGAAGTCGCGGCCACGCCCGCCGCGCGCGAGCAAGGGCTGATGTACCGGAAATCGATGGCGCCCAATGCCGGCATGCTGTTCGTGTTCGAGCAGAAGGCGGGCCACTGCTTCTGGATGCGCAATACCGAACTGCCGCTGTCGATCGCGTTCCTGGCCGATGACGGCACCATCGTCAATATCGAAGACATGGCGCCGCGCACCGAAAACAACCATTGCCCGAAGGCGGCGATCCGCTATGCGCTGGAAATGAACCAGGGCTGGTTCGCGCAGAAGGGCATCAAGGCGGGCGCGAAGATCGGGGGATTGCCGCAGCCGCGCTGAGGGGCGGCTGCGCGCGGCGCCGGCACCGAAGCCGGCGGGGGTGCTGCTCAGTCGCGGAAGTTGTTGAAATCCAGCGGTGCCTCGGACACATCCTTGCGCAGCATGGCGATCACGTTCTGCAGGTCGTCGCGCTTGGTGCCCGACACGCGCACCGTGTCGCCCTGGATGCTGGCCTGCACCTTGATCTTGCTGTCCTTGATCATGCGCACGATCTTCTTGGACAGGTCGCCGGTCACGCCTTTCTTGATGGTGATCACCTGCTTGACCTTGTCGCCGCTGATCTTCTCGGTCTTGCCGTAATCCAGGAAGCGCACGTCGACGTTGCGCTTGGCCATCTTGCTGATCAGCACGTCCTTGACCTGGTCCAGCTTGAAATCATCGTCGGCAAAGGCGGTCAGTTCGTTTTCCTTGTGCTCGACCCGGGCGTCGGAGCCCTTGAAATCGAAGCGCGTCGAGATTTCCTTGTTGGCCTGCTCGACGGCGTTCTTCACCTCGACCATATTCGCTTCGCACACTACGTCAAACGACGGCATTGCATTCTCCTTGTGATCCGTATGCCCGGAAGCCGGCCGCGCACGGCGCCTTCCGTATAATCCAGCCTACCTCGCAGTTCCGGGTCGCGCACACCAGCGGCGGCCGCGTCACCTTTCCCTTGCATGGCAGATTTCCACGAATTCTATCCCCTGCGTCGCCACAATACATTCGGATTCGACGCGCGCGCGCGCTTTGCGGTGCATGTGCGCAGCGAGACCGACCTGAGCGCGGCCCTGGCCGACCCGCGCGCCACGGGCCTGCCACTGGTAGTGCTGGGTGGCGGCAGCAATATCGTGCTGACCGGCGATCTCGATGCGCTGGTGCTGCTGATGGAAATTCCGGGCTACCAGGTCGAAGCCACCAGCGCAGGCGGCGATGCCTCGCTGGTCACCGTGGGCGCGGGCGAAAACTGGAACGCATTGGTCAACCGCACCATTGCCGACGGCATGCCGGGGCTGGAAAACCTGGCGCTGATCCCGGGCACGGCCGGTGCGGCGCCGATCCAGAACATCGGCGCCTACGGGGTGGAACTGCGAGAGCGCTTTGCCGGCGTGCGCGCCTATGACCGGCACACCGGCACCTTCGTCTGGCTGGACCTGCAAGCGTGCGAGTTCGGCTACCGCGACAGCCTGTTCAAGCGTGCCGGCGCCGGGCGCTACATCATTACCGCGGTCACGCTGCGCCTGCCGAAGGCATGGCAAGCGGTGCTGGCCTACGGAGAACTGGCGCGCGAACTCGACGGCCAGGCCGCGCCCGACGCGGCCACCATCCGCGACGCCGTGGTCGCGATCCGCTCGCGCAAGCTGCCCGACCCCGCGCAGCTGGGCAATGCCGGCAGCTTCTTCAAGAATCCGCTGGTCAGCGCCGCGCAGCGCGACGCCTTGCTGCAGGCGCACCCGGACCTGGTCAGCTATGCGCAGCCCGACGGCTCATACAAGCTGGCGGCCGGCTGGCTGATCGACCGCTGCGGCTTCAAGGGTGTGAGCGACGGCCCGGTGGGCGTCTATGGCAAGCAGGCGCTGGTGCTGGTGCACCACGGCGGCGGCTCCGGCGCGATGCTGCTGGCGCTGGCCAACCGCATTGCCGATGCCGTGCAGGCCCGCTACGGCGTGCGCATCGAGCCCGAGCCGGTGGTGCTGTAAAGCTGGCGGGCCAGCCGCGCTGGCCCGCCGCGACTGTCACGCGAAGTGGCAGACGTAGTCCAGCGTCTCCTGCACCTCGATGTCGAAGCTGCTGTTGCCCGGCACGCTGAACTGCTGGCCGGCACCATAGGTCTGCCAGTCTTCCGAACCGGCCAGGCGCACGCGGCAACTGCCGGCGTTGATTTCCATGATTTCGGGCGCGCCGGTGTTGAAGGTCAGCGATGCCGGGAAAATCACGCCCAGCGTCTTGCGCGTGCCGTCCGGGAACAGCACGGTGTGGCTCACGCACTTGCCGTCGAAATACAGGTTGGCTTTCTTGACGACCGATACGTTGTCGAACTGGCTCACTTCCATCTCCTTGGGTGTCTTGCGAAAGACGTAAAAAGAGGGGCCGCAACGGCCCCTCTCCTGTTCACCCCGGGCGCGCTCAGTAGCGGCCGCAGAGCAGGTATTCCATCAGCGCCTTCTGCACGTGCAGGCGGTTTTCCGCCTCGTCCCAGACCACGCTCTTGGGGCCGTCGATCACGGCGGCCTCGACTTCCTCGCCGCGGTGCGCCGGCAGGCAATGCATGAAGAGCGCGTCGGGCTCGGCGCGGTCCATCATCGCGGTGGTGACCAGCCAGTCCTTGAAGGCGCGCTTGCGGGCATCGTTCTCGGCCTCGAAGCCCATGCTGGTCCACACGTCGGTGGTGACCAGGCTGGCGCCCTGGCAGGCCGCGAGCGGGTCGTCGAAGACCTTGACCAGCCCGGACGCGGACGCCGGCACCATGGCCGGGTCCAGCTGATAGCCAGGGGGTGCCGAGAAGTGGAAGGTGAAGCCGAGGCGTTCGGCGGCCTGGATCCAGGTGTACGCCATGTTGTTGGCGTCGCCGATCCACGCCACCGTCTTGCCGCGGATGCTGCCGCGCTGCTCGATATAGGTGAAGACGTCGGCCAGCACCTGGCACGGGTGGTATTCGTTGGTCAGGCCGTTGATCACCGGCACGCGCGAATGCGCGGCGAAGCGATCGATGATGTCCTGGCCGAAGGTGCGGATCATGATGATGTCGACCATGCGCGAGATCACCTGCGCCGCATCCTCGATCGGCTCGCCGCGGCCCAGCTGCGAGTCGCGCGTGTTCAGGAACACCGCGTGGCCGCCGAGCTGGTGGATGCCGGCTTCGAACGACAGGCGCGTACGCGTGGAATTCTTTTCGAAGATCATGGCCAGCGTGCGGTCATGCAGCGGGTGCCAGGTCTCGTAGTTCTTGAACTTGGCCTTCAGGATCCGCGCGCGGTCCAGCAGGTACTCGTACTCTTCGGGAGTGAAGTCGCTGAACTGGAGGTAATGCTTGATCGGGGTTGAGCTCATAAAACAAAGAAGGCGGCTCGGTGGGGACGCGCCGTCACGAACCGTTCTTGCGAACTGTTCATGATCCAAGCGCGTCGCGGAGCCGCCTTTCGCGTCGCATACGCAATTTAACTGCAAGGATCATAAGGGATTATTTCTGCTTTGGCGAGCCCGGATCAACCCGGCCGGGGGCTGCCGCACCGTCGCGCTGACAGCTTCCTGACAGGATTTCGCCCTTATGCGCAACTCTTATATAAGATATAATACTGGCTGATTCACGCGGGGCCCGGCATACCCTTGCCAGTGCCCGCCGCCGGCATCAAAAGTGCCCCTGCAGGACACCGACGCCCCGCCTTCCGGCTGGAACCAGCGCGAACCAATCGCGTCCCGGCCGCGTCAAACGGGCGCCCCCGTCCAGCGGGCTTACCGTCGAGTCATCCGCCTCATCCGCAGTGTCCAGCCTCATGAACCCCAACGTTCGCGAATACTTTATCCAAGGCATTACCAAGGAAGGCAAGACCTTCCGCCCGAGCGACTGGGCTGAACGACTGTGCGGCGTGATGGCGCAGTTCCGCCCCGAAGGCGACAGCGGCGACCCGCGCCTGACCTACTCGCCGTATGTGCGGCCGATCTTTGCCGGCAACGTCAAATGCGTGGTGGTGGATGTGCGCCTGCGCGACATCGAACCCAAGGCGCTGGACTTCGTGCTGAACTTCGCCCGCGACAACAACCTGCAGCTGGTCGAAGCCTGCTCGCTCGAATAAGCCCGGCGACGCCGGAAAGCAAAAAAGCTCGTCGGATGACGAGCTTTTTTATTGTCGGCGGCATGCCCCTGGGCACCCGCCTGTGCTGGGCCGCCCAAGCGGCCCGGGCAGCTATCAGGCAGCCATGGCCTTGATGGCGGCCGACAGGCGCGACTTGTGGCGTGCAGCCTTGTTCTTGTGCACGATCTTCTTGTCGGCGATGCTGTCGATCACGGCTTGCGAGTTCTTGAAGATCTCGGCGGCAGCGGCCTTGTCGCCAGCGTCGATGGCCTTGCGAACGGCCTTGACGGCGGTGCGAAGACGCGAACGCAGGCTGGAGTTGTGAGCGTTCTGGGCAACGGCCTGGCGGGCGCGCTTGCGGGCTTGTGCGGAATTTGCCATGTAAAAAATATCCTGAATTCAGATGCGTGCCGCGGGGGACACAACAATTAAGTCATATCGAGCGACCCGGGATGCACTGACACACGAATCCGGAACGCAACTGTCCTTGTGAATCGGCAATTATACACAGATGCCGGAGCATGTGACAAGACCGCCGGGACTTTGCCGGCGCAGGCCGGGCACCCGGGCGTGGTCCGTATAATAAGCGCCACATTGTGCCGGGCCACGTGGCGCGCCGGCAACTTTACTGCCCGGACCGCGTCTCAAGAGCTCGCGGTGCCGACGGCACCGGCCCACCGTTCCCGCACCCGTCCGCATCTTGAACCTGCTCAAAGCGCTCGCCACCATCAGCAGCCTGACGATGCTCTCGCGCATCACCGGCCTGGTGCGCGAGATCCTGATCGCCCGCGCCTTCGGCGCGTCGGACATGACCGACGCGTTCAACGTGGCCTTCCGCATCCCCAACCTGCTGCGCCGCATCTTTGGCGAGGGCGCGTTCTCGCAGGCCTTCGTGCCCATCCTTGGCGAATACCACACCAAGCGCGGCGATGCCCCGACCAAGGCCCTGATCGACGCCGTCGCCACCGTGATGACCTGGGTGCTGATGGCCGTGTCGCTGCTGGGCGTGATCGGCGCGCCGCTGGTGATGACGGTGGTCGCCACGGGTTTCCGCGGGCAGGCCGATACCTATGCCGCGGCCGTGTTCATGACGCGGGTGATGTTCCCGTATATCGGGCTGATCTCGCTGGTGGCGCTGGCGTCGGGCATCCTCAATACCTGGCGCAAGTTCGCGGTGCCGGCCTTTACGCCGGTGCTGCTGAACCTGTGCCTGATCGTGGCGGCGCTGTTCGTCGGCCCCCACATGGAGCAGCCGATCTACGCGCAGGCCTGGGGCGTGCTGATCGGCGGCGTGCTGCAGCTGGCGATCCAGGTGCCGGCGCTGCGGCGCCTGGGGGTGATGCCGCGCATCGGCTTCAACCTGCGCGCGGCGTGGTCGGACCCGGGCGTGCGCCGCATCCTGCGCCAGATGGGGCCGGCGCTGCTGGCAGTCTCGGTGGCGCAGGTCAGCCTGATCATCAACACCAATATCGCCTCGCGGCTGGCGGCCGGCAGCGTTTCGTACCTGACCTATGCCGACCGGCTGATGGAATTCCCGACCGCGCTGCTGGGCGTGGCGCTGGGGACCATCCTGCTGCCTAGCCTGTCCAGGGCCAACGCCTCGGGCGACCATGCCGAGTACTCGAGCCTGCTCGACTGGGGCCTGCGCCTGACCTTCCTGCTGGCCGTGCCGTGCGCGGTCGGGCTGTTCGTGTTCGGCGCGCCGCTGACCGCGGTGCTGTTCAACTATGGCAAGTTCGACGCCCATGCGGTCGAGATGACGCGCCAGGCGCTGGTCTCGTATGGCGTGGGCCTGATTGGCCTGATTTCGATCAAGATCCTCGCGCCGGGCTTCTATGCGCGCCAGGATATCCGCACTCCGGTCAAGATCGCGCTGCTGGTGCTGGTGGTCACGCAGGCCTGCAACGTGGCGTTCGTGCCCTGGATCGGCCATGCCGGGCTGGCGCTGTCGATCAGCGCCGGGGCCACGCTCAACGCGCTGCTGCTGTTCTTCGGCCTGCGCCGGCGCGGCCTGTACCGCCCGGCGCCGGGCTGGTGGCTGTTCCTGGCCCAGCTGAGTGCTTCGGTGCTGCTGCTGTCGGGCATGCTGCTCTGGTTCGCGCGCAACTTCGACTGGATCGGCCTGGGCGCGACGCCGCTGCTGCGCATCGCGCTGCTGGCTTCGTGCCTGGTACTTGCAGCGGTGGTCTACTTCGGTACACTGTGGCTCATGGGACTGCGCTACTCTGCCTTCAGGCGCCGGGCCGGCTGATGGGTCTGCGGCAACCGCCATTGCCGGCTGACCGCCTGGCATTGGTGACCCACGCTGCGCGCGGTGCCGGCGGCTGCACCGGGAAACCGACATGACATCGACCAAAGTCCTGGATTATTTCGCCAGCCTCGTGGCCGACGAAAACGGCATCCCGCTGACCGAAACCGCGCTGTCCATCGCGCAGGACGCCTATCCCGACCTGGACCTGCAGGGCGAACTGGCGGCGCTTGACGTGCTGGCGCTGCGGCTGAAACGGCGGATTGCCGAAGGCACCCCCGCGATCCAGCGGCTGCGGCTGCTGAACCATTTCTTTTATCGCGATCTCGGCTTCGGCGCCAACGCGAACGACTACTACGACCCCGACAACTCCTACCTGAACGTGGTGCTGCGCCAGCGCCGCGGCATCCCGATCTCGCTCGCGGTGCTGCATATGGAACTGGGCCAGCAGATCGGCCTGCCGCTCAAGGGGGTGTCATTCCCCAACCATTTCCTGCTGCGCATGACGATCCCGGCCGGCGAGGTAATACTGGACCCGCTCACCGGCGAGACCCTGTCGAAGGAACAGTTGCAGGAAATGCTGGACCCGTACCTGGAGCGCGAGGGCATCAGCGATGCCAGCCAGGTGCCGCTGGGCCTGTTCCTGCGCCCGGCCAGCCACCGCGAGATCATCGCGCGCATGCTGCGCAACCTGAAGGCGATCTATCTGCAGGAGTCGCGCTGGCAGCGGCTCCTGGCGGTGCAGAACCGGCTGGTGATCCTGCTGCCGGGTTCGATCGAGGAAGTGCGCGACCGGGGCCTGGCCTATGCCAACCTGGAGTGCTTCCGCCCCGCGCTGGCCGACCTGGAAGCCTATGTCAAGGCCCGCCCCGACGCCGCCGATATTGGCCAGATCCGCGAGCGCATGCCCGCGCTGCGGATGATGAGCCGCAGCCTCAGCTGAAGCGGCTCAGCCGATTAGGCTCAGCGCTCGACGCGCGTGGGCCGGCGGCGGTTGCCGCGCACCAGCTTCCACAGTCCGCCCAGCACCAGCGGCACCACCGCCGCGCCGATGCCGGCCAGCACGATCAGGTTCAGGTACTGGCGGATGAACGGCAGGTTGCCGAAGAAATAGCCGGCAAACACCAGCCCGACCACCCATGCCAGCGCGCCGATCATGTTGAACATCTGGAAGCGCGCGAAAGTCATCTGCGACACCCCGGCGACGAAAGGCGCGAAGGTGCGCACGATCGGCACGAAGCGCGCCATCACCAGGGTCTTGCCGCCATGCCGCTCATAGAAGTCATGGGTTCGGCGCAAGGCGTCCTGGTCCAGGAAGCGCCACTGGTGGTCGAACACCTTGGGCCCGATCCAGTTGCCGACCAGATAGTTGACGGTATTGCCGGAGATGGCCGCCACCAAGAGCAGCCCGATCAGCACCCATTCGTTCATGGCGCCGGTCGCGCAGAAGGCGCCGGCGATAAACAGCAGCGAGTCGCCCGGCAGGAATGGCAGCACCACCAGCCCGGTTTCGGCAAATACGATCAGGAACAGGATGGCATAGACCCAGTGGCCGTACTGGTCGATGACCGTGCCGAGGTATTTGTCGACATGCACCAGCATGTCGATGAGCTGCAAAGCGAGATCCAAGTCGTTCCCCGTATGGTGGTTTGACGGTTTATTTCGAAGCGGCGCCGCTGTCCGATCCACGCCGCCATGGCCTGAATCATACAAGAGCGGCCGCGCCTTTCCCCCACCCCGGCAACCCGTCTGCGTGGGGGACCGTCCACGTATAATCGCCGGATGCCCGCTTCCCCTTCCAGCACTGCCTTGCGCACCACCCAGCAGCCGCGCCCGATCCGGCCGCTGCCGGACCAGCTCATCAGCCAGATCGCCGCCGGCGAAGTGGTCGAACGGCCCGCGTCGGTGGTCAAGGAACTGCTCGAAAACGCGCTCGATGCCGGCGCCACGCAGCTCGGCATCCGGCTGGAGGAAGGCGGCGTGCGGCGCATCGTCATCACCGACAACGGCTGCGGCATTCCCGCCGCCGAGCTGCCGGTGGCGCTGATGCGGCATGCCACCAGCAAGATCGCCTCGCTCGACGAACTCGAATCGGTGCTGACGCTCGGCTTCCGCGGCGAGGCGCTGGCCTCGATCGCGTCGGTGTCGCAGATGTCGCTGACCAGCCGCACCGCGGCCGATGCCCACGCCACCCAGGTCAGCGCCGATTCCGGCGCGGTCCAGCCTGCGTCCGGCGGCGTCGGCACCACGGTCGACGTGCAGCACCTCTACTTCAACACGCCGGCGCGCAGAAAGTTCCTCAAGACCGAACAGACCGAGCTGGGCCACTGCCTGGAGATGGTCCGGCGCGTGGCGCTGGCACGGCCGGACGTGACCATCTCGGTCCACCACAACGGCAAGCCGCTGGAGCACTGGAATGCCGGCGACGTCGCCACGCGCACGGCGCAGGTGCTGGGCAACGATTTCGCCCGTGCCCGGCTGGCGCTGGACGAGCACGCCGACACCCTGAGCCTGTACGGCTTTGCCGGGCTGCCGACCGCCTCGCGCGGGCGGCCGGACCAGCAGTACTTCTTTGTCAACGGCCGCTTCGTGCGCGACAAGCTGCTCAACCATGCGGTGCGCAGCGCCTACCAGGACGTGCTGCACGGCGACCGCTTCCCGTCGTACGTGCTGTGCCTTGACCTGCCGCCGGAGATGGTCGACGTCAACGTGCACCCGTCCAAGATCGAAGTGCGCTTCCGCGAATCGCGCGCCGTGCACCAGTTTGTCTACCACGCGGTGCAGCGCTGCCTGGCACGCCAGGCCGGCGCCAACGGCGACAGCCTGCATACCGATGCCGACGGCGAGATCACGCT